>NZ_JAEIMH010000026.1:0-25437 GCF_016464295.1 Streptomyces sp. N35
GGCCGACGATCACGGTGGGCAGGTGGTCGACGGCCGCCTGGCCGGGAGCGCCGGGAGCGCCGGGAGCGCCGGGAGCGCCGGGAGCGCCGGGAGCGCCGGGGGTGGGCGCGGCGGGGGTGGCCGGCGTGGGTTCGCCGGGGGCCGCGGGCGCACCGTCCGGCTCGGGCCCTCCGGGTCCCTCGGGGTCCTCCGAGTCCAGCAACTCCACCGCATGCCGGCCCAGTTGAGCCACCAGGATCCCCGGCAGCCACGGCTCGAGCGTGCGCCCGCCGCTCACCGTGTCCTCGGCGCCGGCCTGGTCGAGGACCTGGTCGAGCGTGGGCCGGGACGCCGGGTCCTTGCGCAGACACGCGGCGATCAAGTCGTGCAGGGACTCCGGAAGTTCGGAGAGGTCGGGCTCCTCCTGCGCGATACGGAACATCAGCGCGTGCACCCCGCTGTTCTCGCCACCGAACGGCAGCACGCCGGTGGCCGCGTACGCGAGCACCGAGCCGAGGCAGAACACATCGCACGCGGGCGTGATCCGGTCACCGCGCACCTGCTCGGGCGCCATGAACCCGGGCGACCCGATCAGCGCGCCGGTCCGGGTGAGCCCGCCGTCGGTGACCGTCTCCAGGGCGCGCGCGATACCGAAGTCGATGACGCGCGGCCCGTCGATCGTCACCAGGACGTTGGACGGCTTGAGGTCGCGGTGGATCAGCCCGGCGGCATGGATGTCCTTCAGCGCGTACGCGAGTCCGGTGGCGAGCACGCGCACCGACCGCTCGGGCAGCGGACCGTGCCCGACGGTCACGACCTGCTGCAGCGAGGGGCCGGCGACATAGCCGGTGGCGACCCAGGGGATCGCGGCCTCCGTGTCCGCGTCGAGGACCGGTGCCGTCCACTGGCCGCCCACCCGCTGGGCGGCCTGCACCTCCTGGCGGAACCGCGCCCGGAACTCCTCCTGTTCGGCCAGCTCCTGCCGCACCAGCTTGACCGCGACGGTGCGCCCCCGCTCGGAACGGGCCAGATACACCTGCCCCATTCCGCCGGCACCGAGCCGGCCGAGGATCCGATACGCACCGATCCGCTGCGGATCGCCTGCTCCGAGTGACTCCATGGCCGCCGCCCTCCCCCGTACTGGCCCGACATGTCGAGGATAGTGCGGGGGAGTTGAGGCTTCTGCTACTGCTCGGCAACCGTTTCCAACGCTTGGGACAACCGGTCGAGCACGGCGACGGTCTCGGCGAAGGCCTCCGGGCCCAGCTCCCGGGCGAGTTTCCGGGCGAACTCGGCGTGTCCCGGCTCCAGTTGAGCGATCGCCTGCCGCCCCTCGGCCGTGGGTGCGAGCAGCTTCGCGCGGCGGTGGGCGGGATTCGGCTCGTACGCGGCGAGGCCCTTGCCGACGAGAAGGTCCGCGATCCGCTGGACGCTCTGCCGGGTGATGCCCATGGTGCGGGCGATCCCGGCCACGGGGAGCGGCTCGTGCAGTACGGCGCCCAGGACCTGCCACCATGCGGCGGTCAGGCCCGCGGGGGCCGCCAACTTCTCGCTCACGGCGAGGAATTGACCGTTCAGGCGGAAGACGCCGAGCGCGGTCCGGCTGAGCAGGTCCTGTTCGGCGCGGCTCACGCCCGGCCCGCCTGCTCCGGCGCCCGACCCGTCGCCTCTCCCGCCGCCTGTTCGGCAGCTTCGAGGATCTCGTACGCGGAGGCGTCCGAGTCGTGGAACAGCCGGTACCAGGCGTCCAGTACCTCGCCCTCGTACACCTTCAGGAGCGCGAACACCTCGCGCGCGAAGGCGACCGGCTCGGTCGGGCCCGCGGTGACGAGCACTCCGTCGGTCACCGCGTCCGTCTCGACGTACCGTTCGCCGCCCTTGTATCCGGTCGCGGCCAGGTAGAAGGAGATGGCGCTGGTGTGCGCCCGGTCGTCGAGCAGCCCCTCGCGGGCGAGCCCGGCGGTCGCGCCGCAGATCGCGGCGACGGGTACGCCGGCGTCGAGGAACTCCCGTGCTTTGCGGGCGAAGGGCGCGAGATCGTCGCCGGAGTCCCAGAGGTCGGCGCCGGTCAGGATCAGCAGCGAACTGTCCTCGGGGCGCAGGTCGGCGAGCGCCAGATCGGGCGTGACGCGCAGCCCGCCCATGGTGGTGACGGGCTCCAGGTCCGGTCCCACGGTCCGGGTCTCGTATCCGACTCGTACGAGACCGGTGGTCGCGTACCCCGTCTCCCAGTCGGCGAAGGTGTCGTAGACGGCGATGTGCGCGGGCTTGCGGGTCATCTCGGCCTCCCGGTGGTGGCGGCTCGCTGCCGGCCACTTGACAGTATCTTGTCGCAATGACAGCAGACTGTCAATAGGTTCCCGCGCGACCGCACGCCCTCGACAGACTCCCGCGCGGCCCCAGGGCCTCGACGCCCTGTCGAGACCGACACCCGGACGCCGGACAGGACGCCGATGGAATGTCCGTATCGCGGACACTTACGCTCGCCCCCATGACCCCTCACGAAGCTGCTGACCTCGCGAAAGGCCAGGCCGTCAAGGCCGCCGACCGCGCGCATGTGTTCCACTCCTGGTCCGCCCAGGAGCTCATCGACCCGCTCGCCGTGGCCGGAGCCGAGGGCGTGCACTTCTGGGACTACGAGGGCAACAAGTACCTCGACTTCACCAGCGCGCTCGTCTACACCAACGTCGGCTACCAGCACCCGAAGGTCGTCGCCGCGATCCAGGAGCAGGCCGCGACGATGACCACGTTCGCGCCGGCGTTCGCGGTGGAGGCCAGGAGCGAGGCCGCACGCCTGATCGCCGAGCGCACCCCCGGCGACCTCGACAAGATCTTCTTCACCAACGCCGGTGCCGAGGCCGTGGAGCACGCCGCCCGGATGGCCCGGATCCACACCGGCCGCCCGAAGATCATGAGCGCCTACCGCTCGTACCACGGCGCCACCGCCACGGGGATCAACCTCACCGGGGATCCCCGGCGTTGGGCCTCCGACACGGGCTCGGCGGGTGTCGTGCGCTTCTGGGCGCCGTTCCTGTACCGCTCGCCGTTCCACGCCGAGACCGAGGAGCAGGAGTGCGCACGCGCGCTGCAGCACCTCGAGGACACCATCGCCTTCGAGGGTCCGGGGTCCATCGCCGCGATCATCCTGGAGACCGTGCCGGGCACGGCCGGGATCATGGTGCCGCCGCCGGGCTATCTCCCGGGCGTACGGGAGATCTGCGACCGGTACGGCATCGTGCTCGTCTTCGACGAGGTCATGGCCGGGTTCGGGCGCACCGGCAAGTGGTTCGCCGCCGACCACTTCGACGTCGCCCCCGACCTGCTGACCTTCGCCAAGGGCGTGACGTCCGGATACGTGCCGCTGGGCGGTGTCGCCATCAACGGGGCGATCGCGGAGACCTTCGCGCGCAAGGCGTACCCGGGCGGGCTCACCTACTCCGGCCACCCGCTCGCGTGCGCCGCCGCCGTCGCGACCATCAACGTGATGGAGGAGGAGGGCATCGTCGAGCACGCCGCGAAGATCGGCGCGGACGTGATCGGCCCGGCCCTGCACGAGCTCGCCGCCCGGCACCCGTCCGTCGGCGAGGTGCGCGGACTCGGCGTCTTCTGGGCCCTCGAGCTCGTACGCGACCGGGCGACGCGTGAGCCGCTCGTGCCGTACAACGCGAGTGGCCAGGACGCCGCGCCCATGGGCGCGTTCGCGGCCGCGTGCAAGAAGGAGGGTCTGTGGCCCTTCGTCAACATGAACCGCACGCACGTGGTGCCGGCCTGCACGATCACCGAGGCGGAGGCCAAGGAGGGCCTGGCGGCGCTGGACGTGGCGCTGTCGGTGGCCGACGAGTACGTCACCGGCTGAGCCGCCGGGAGCTTCGCGGACACCGGGGCGCCCCCGCCCGGGGGCCCCCGGGTTCTATTTGCATAAATGCGCCAGTATGTGTCACGCTGCCGCGGGGCCCACGCCTGGGCATCCGCCCGCCGGCCCGTACCCCGCGAGATCCTCGCGATGCAGGAGAGAGGAGGCAGTCATGGCTGACGACGACGCGCACAGTACGTACTGCCTCCAGCGCACTCACTGACCCGCCCCTGTCCTCTGCAAGGGTGGCCCCCGCCGCTTCCCCGTGGCGATTTCTCCGCATTCATCCCGACCCGTGGTCCGCTGAACCCTGCGCGCACAGCGCCCGGCTCCGCAGCGGTCCCACAGGGGGTACCACCATGACCACCATCACCAGCCGCACGCCTCGCCGGGGAATGACCTGGGTCGACTTCACGGTCGCCGCCGGCGTGCTCGTCCTCGGCTATCTGATCCTGCAGGTCGGCAAGGGCACGACTGTCAACGTCGACCCGGCCGACGTCTCCGGCGTGAACACGGACCCGTCGCAGCTGCCGTACTACGCGGCCCGCAGCCTCCTGAGGATGTTCGTCGCGCTCGGCGCCTCGGTCCTGTTCACCTTCGTCTACGCGTACGCCGCGGCCCGCAGCCGGCGCCTGGAGCGCATCCTCATCCCCGCGCTCGACATCCTGCAGTCCGTACCCGTTCTCGGCTTCCTCGCCATCACCACCACCGGCTTCATCGCCCTCTTCCCCGGCTCGATGCTCGGCCTCGAACTGGCCTCGATCTTCGCGATCTTCACCTCGCAGGCCTGGAACATGACCTTCGGGTTCTACGCCTCGCTCACCAGCCTGCCGCGTGAACTCGACGAAGTCTCAAGGTCGTTCGGCTTCACCCGCTGGATGCGCTTCTGGCGGATCGAGCTGCCCTCCGGCGCGATCGACCTCATCTGGAACGGCATGATGAGCTTCGCCGGCGGCTGGTTCTTCCTCGTCGCCTCCGAGGCCATCTCCGTCGCCAACCACAACTACACGCTGCCCGGCGTCGGTTCGTACGCGGGCGCCGCGATCGGCGACGGCGACCTCGGCAAGGTGGGCTGGGCCATCCTCACCATGGCCGTGATGGTGATCGCCGTGAACTTCCTGTTCTGGCGGCCGCTCACCGCCTGGGCCGAGAAGTTCAAGAACGAGCAGTCCGAGGCCACCCACGTCCAGCGCTCCCTCGTCCTGGACTTCCTGCGCCGCTCGCACTGGCCCGCACTCCTCGGCCGCTTCCTCGCCCCCGTCCGCGAGGCCGTGAACCGCGCCGGCCGGATCTTCGGCCGCGACGACCGTCCGCTCAGCGTCGACCCGGCGAAGAGGCGCGTCGGCGACATCGTCTTCGGTGTCATCGCCACCGCCCTGATCGCCTGGGGTCTCTTCGACCTCCTGCGCTATCTCGACGACAACACCGGACTCGGCGTCTTCGGCGAACCGCTCGCCCTCGGCCTCGTCACCCTCCTGCGGGTCGTGGTCCTGGTCGCGGTCGCTACGGTGATCTGGGTGCCGGTCGGCGTGAAGATCGGTTTCTCGCCGAGGCTCGCGAAGATCGCCCAGCCGATCGTCCAGGTCCTGGCCAGCTTCCCGGCCAACTTCCTCTTCCCGCTGGCCATGTGGTTCTTCCTGCGCACCGGCCTCGACATCAACATCGGCTGCATCTTCCTGATGGCGCTCGGCGCCCAGTGGTACATCCTCTTCAACACCATCGCCGGCGCCATGGCCATCCCCTCCGACCTCAAGGAGGCGATGGACGACCTCGGGGTGCGCGGCTGGCAGCGCTGGAAGCGCCTGATCATCCCGGGCGTCTTCCCCTCGTACGTCACCGGTGGCATCACCGCGTCGGGCGGTGCCTGGAACGCCTCGATCGTCGCCGAGGTGGTCACCTTCAGCGGCACGACGCTGACGGCCACCGGCCTGGGCGCGTACATCTTCAAGGCCACCGAGGAAGGCGACTTCCCGCGGCTGCTCGCCGGCGTCGCCGTGATGAGCCTCTATGTGGTGGGCCTCAACCGCCTGTTCTGGCGCCGTCTTTACCGCCTGGCGGAGAACCGCTACAGCCTCTGACACCCCCTTCCCGCTTTCTCTTACGACCCCGAGGAGGGGCCATGACCACCGCAACCCCCACCCGCCGCACCGGCGAGGTCCTGCTCGCCGCGAACAACGTCACCAAGTCCTACGCCGGCGCCGACGGCGAACTGCCCGTGCTCGGCGGGATCGACCTGGAGATCCACGAGGGCGAGATCGTCGCCCTGCTCGGCAAGTCCGGCTCCGGCAAGTCCACGCTCCTGCGCTGCCTCGCCGGTCTGATCCCGGCGAGCTCCGGCTCGGTCAACTACCGGGGAGAAGAGCTGCACGGTGCCAACCCCGGTACGGCGATGGTCTTCCAGACCTTCGCGCTGCTGCCCTGGCTCACCGTCCAGCAGAACGTCGAACTCGGCCTGGAGGCCAAGGGAGTCGGGCCGAAGGAGCGCGCCGAGGCCGCCGTCCAGGCCATCGACCTGATCGGTCTCGACGGCTTCGAGTCCGCGTACCCGAAGGAGCTCTCGGGCGGTATGCGCCAGCGCGTGGGCTTCGCGCGGGCGCTGGTCGTCGAACCGGACGTCCTGATGATGGACGAGCCCTTCTCCGCCCTCGACGTCCTGACCGCCGAGAACCTGCGCGGTGAGCTGATGGAGCTGTGGGAGTCGGGCCAGTTCCCCACGAAGGCCGTCGTGCTCGTGACGCACAACATCGAGGAGGCCGTCCTGATGGCCGACCGTGTGGTGGTGCTCGGCTCGCGTCCGTACGGCACGATCCGCGAGACCTTCGACGTCTCTCTGGTACGCCCGCGCGACCGGCAGTCCGCCGAGTTCGAGCAGATCGTGGACGCGGTCTACCAGGTGATGACCGGCCGTACGAAGGACAGCCCGAAGCTCACCGAACCGGCCCCCGCCCGCCGCACCCCGGCCTCGACCCCGCTGCCGGCGGCGTCCGTGGACGGCCTCTCCGGACTCGCGGAGATCGTCGCCCAGCACGAGGGCGGCGCGAGCGAACTCGCCGATCTGGCCGATGACCTGGGCCTCGAGGTCGACGACATGCTGCCCCAGGTAGACGCCCTGGAACTGCTCGGCCTCGCCGAGGTGGAGGGCGGTGAGCTGCGGCTGACCGGCACGGGCGCGGCCTTCGCGCGCGCGGACGTCCAGGCCTCGAAGAAGCTGTTCGCGGAAGCGGCCCTCGAAGCGGCCCCGCTGGTCCACCTCATCACCTCGACCCTGCTGCGCTCGGCCGAGGGCGTCCAGCGCGCGGGCTTCTTCCGCGATCTGCTCGCGCACCACTACACGAGCGAGCAGATCGACCGTCAGCTGGAGACGGCCACGGACTGGGGGCGGTACGCGGAGCTCTACGCGTACAACGCGGACAGCGAGGAGTACCGGCTCGACGAGGACGCGCAGTTGAGGGTGGATCCCGGGGTTGAGTAGGCAGGTCCGCGCGGGGTGAGTATCCGTACTCATCCCGCGCTCGCCGGCCGAAACCAGACTGACGGCCATGAGAAGACTTCCTGTCCTGGTCATCACCGCGGTGAGCGCACTGACACTCGCGGCATGCGGTTCGCAGAGTGCGCAGGGTGCGCGTACGGATGCGCGTGCGGACGCGGCGTCGAAGCCGAAGGCGTCCGCTCCCGCGCCCGGCTCGCTTGACGAGGTGAAGGAGGCCTTCACGCTCCCCGAGGCCCTGCGCACGATCGAGACGGACTGCGGCGGCCAGGATCCGGCGGAGCTGCTCGGTGACCTGGGCGAGGTGCCCGAGGACGAGGCGGCCGCGCCGCCGGCGGATGCCCCGGCCGCGGAGGAGCCGCCGCAGGAGCCGGTGCCGCTGCCGGACGGACAGGGCAGCGCGTCGCCCGACCCCGAGGACTTCGGACCGCCGCAGAAGGGCGAACCGGAGCAGGGGGAGAAGGACATCGAGAAGGTGGAGACCTGTGTCTTCGACGAGCACACCGAGCGTGTCACCAAGGCCCTGCGGTCCCGCGCGGCCCTGACGCCGGACGACGTATCGGCCGTTCTGAAGGACCTCGGCTACCCGGCCGAGCGCGTGGTGGCCCCCAAGTCCTCGGCCGGAGCGATCCAGTTCACGCTCGACCTGAGCGTGCCGTTCGGCCCGCGGTGCCTGTCGATGGGGGTCGCGGACGGGAAGGTGGCGGCCGTGCCGCACCACGACGTCCTTGCGGGAGACGGGATCCCGGAGTCCGAGGAGCGCTGCGAGCAGCGCAAGGCGGTGCCGTAGCCCCCGGCTATCCGGCGGGCTCCAGATCCCACACCCACACCCCGCCCACGAACTGCGGCTGCTGCCCTCCGAGCAGCCGGACCACCGTCTCCCGCAGCGCGTCCTGATGGTGCTGCGGGGCCAGGACCAGTGCGCCCGCCTTCCAGTACGCCAGATCCTCGCGGGCCTGGGCCTGCCAGGCCTCGCCGAGCGCGGGGACCTCACCGCTGCCGCGCACCTCGGCGAGGAGGTTGGAGGTGTGCCGGGGCACCGCTCCGTAGATGCCCTGGCGTTCCGGGCCCCAGGGCCCGTTGAAGTAGCCGCCGGGGAGCTTGAAGCCGAGGTCGGCGGCCGTCTGCCAGTGCAGGGGCTCGGCGACCCCCGGATCCGGGAGCGGCACCGGGACGAGGGTCTCGCCGGGGCCGACGTACGAGCGGTACGTACCGTCCGCGAGGAAGGCGGGGACCGGGACCCGGTCCACGGCCTTCAGCGGGAGCGGGACGATCGGGATCAGGGCCGCCGCCACCGCCGCGTACCCCCAGCCCCGGTGGGCGGCGCGGGCCGTGCGCAGCCGGGTCAGGGCCAGCGCGATCAGCATGCCGAGGACCGGGGCGCAGATCATCGCGATACGGGACTCGATCACCGCGGAGAGCAGCGGTTGGTTGGCGAGCGCCCGCCAAGGCCCGGTGACGGTGATCGCCGTGCCGGGGAGGTCGAAGCGCGGGCCCATGGACAGCAGGGCCGCACCCGCCGCCGTGAAGGCGAGCGCCTTGACGAGCGGACGCTCCCACAGACGGACCACGATGCCCACCGCGAGCGCGGCGAGCGGCCAGCCGTAGAAGGCGTTCTGCTCGGTGATGTTCATCGCCAGGGACTGGGAGTTCTCGCGGTCGCCGGCAAGCGAGCGCTCGGCGAAGGAGACCAGGGCGAGCGGGCTGTTGGCGGTGTTCGGTGCGTGCATCACGCCCGAGTAGCTCTGCGGCCCGAAGAACTGCCACCACAGCGGGACCGCGACCAGCGGGACGGAGACCGCCGCCGCGATGCCCAGACCCCGCAGGACCGGTCGCCAGGCGGCCGCGAAGACATCCCTGCGGACGAGCGAATAGCCCGCGGCGAACAGCAGCAGCCCCATCACCGCGAGCAGCAGCGGCTCTTCGCCCAGGAAGATCTGATACGCGGCGAACAGGCCGAGCACGACCCCGTCCCTCACGATGTGCTCTCCCTCGACCAGACGCAGGGCGCGGTCGATGATCAGCGGGATCATGAAGAGCACGATGAAGTTGGGATGCGCGTGCGCATGGCTGATCATCGGGGGCGCGAAGGCCGCGAGCGCCCCGCCGATCGCGGCCGCCACATGGGCCCGTGTGCCTGACGGCACCACGTCGTTGACGACATGACGGCGGATCAGCCAGTACCAGGCGTACGCGGTCGCGGCGAGACCGAGCGTCATCACCAGCTGGAGCGAGAGCGCCGGGCCGAAGAGCGCCGTGACGGGCGTGAAGGGGACGGAGAGCCCCAGCATCACCGTGTTCGCCATCAGGTTCACACCGTCGGGGAAGCCCTGAAGATCGGTGAACAGCGGGTTGTCGAAATTCAGGACGTTGTGCGCGGTGACGTCGAAGAACCACTCCCACTGGTTCTGGTCCTGCAGCGCGTCCGGCAGATAGCGGCCGTCCGGATCCGTCCAGCGGTTCTTGTACAGCAGGAAGGACGCGAGGACGAAGAGCCCGAGCACCGCGAGCGAACCGCGGTCCAGGGAGCGGGCCTTGAGCACGGTGAGCTCGCGCAGCGTGGCGAGGTAGTCGAGGGCGCGTACCTTCGAGCCGTCCTGGTGGGACCAGCGCACCGGGACCTCCGCCACGGGCAGATGATGACGTCGGAAGAACTGCAGCACCTCGACGTCGATCGCCCAGCCGTCCAGTCGGGACGCGGCGAAGGCGGCGCGGGCGCGCTCGCCGTCGAAGAGCTTGAAGCCGCACTGGGTGTCGCGGATGCCGGGCACCGCGAGCAGCCGGATCAGGAGATTGCCGGCGCGGCCGAGGGTCTCGCGCAGTGGATGCTGGTGCTTCTCGATCCGAGCGCCGGTGGCGGCGCGGGAGCCGATCGCGGCGGCGTGGCCGTCGGCGAGCGCCTTGTCGAGGCGGTCGATCTCGCTGATCGGGGCGGCGAGATCGGCGTCCGTGACCAGGACACGCTCGCCGCGCGAGGCGGCGACACCGCGGCGCAGGGCGTGGCCCTTGCCGTGGTTGGTGTCGCCGGGCAGGACGCGGATCCGAGGCTCGGCTATCGACGCTTCCAGGGCTATCCGGCGGGTGTCGTCGCTCGAGCCGTCGTCGACGACGATCAGTTCCCAGCCGCGGCTGTCGCCGAGGTGGGCGGTGATCGCGTCCAGGGTGGGCCGCAGCCGTTCCTGTTCGTTGTAGGCGGGGACGACGACCGTCAGCTCAAGGGCCAACGGGGCTCACCCCACCAGCTTGTCGACGAGGTCAAGGGAGTGCCGGTTGTACGCGGTGATGATCTCGTACGCGGCCTGGGCGTCGCGCCGGCCGACCGCGTCCACCAGCTCGGTGTGCCCGTTCCACAGGCGGCCATCGAGGGGGCCGGCCGCACGCAGCAGCGGTACGGCGAAGACCCAGGCCTGTACGCGAAGCCGGTGCAGGAAGCCGGTCAGATACGCATTGCCGAACAGCGAGCTCAGCTCGCGCCAGAAACGCAGGTCGTAACCGATGAGCACATTGAGATCGCCGCTGGTGGCGGCCCGGGCCGACTCCTCGGCGCGACGGCGCACCGAGAGGAAGTCGTCCTCGGGCTTGGTGATCCCGCGCTCGGCGATCCCGCGGAAGATGGCCTCGGCGACGAGGGCGCGCGCCTCGACCATGCCGTGGTAGTCGGCCACCGAGTACTCGTGGACCTTGAAGCCACGGTGCTGTGCGCTGTCGAGGAGCCCCTGGGCGGAGAGGTCGACGAGGGCCTCGCGTACGGGCGTCGCGGAGACTCCGTACTGCTCGGCGATCTCCTTGACGGTGAACTCCTGGCCCGGAGCGAGACGCCCCGCGAGCACCTCGTCACGCAGCGCGTCCGCGATCTGCTGGCGCAGCGTGCTGCGGGTGACCGCAGAGCTGCCGGTGCCGCGCATCGTGGGCTTCCCTCCCCTGGGTGACGCTATGGGTGCGCGGTCACCTTACGCGCCCGTCGCCGGACGGGGTGCCCCCGATCCCTTGCGGACTGCGGCTTTACGGGCGCGGGCGGGGGCTTCGGCGGCTGCTTGCGCGGTACGGGTCCGCGCGGGCGCTTGTGCCTCGGCGCCCTGGGCGCCGGTCTCGTCGGCGGTGGCCCGTGCGGTGAGGAAGGCGTCCTCGAGCAGGGCGCGGACGTGGTCGCCCGCGGCCCGGTAGTAGATACGGGTGCCCTCGCGCCGGGAGGTGACGAGGCCCGCGGTCCGCAGCCGCGCCAGGTGCTGGGAGACGGCGGCCACGTGGGCACCGGCCAGCTCGGCGAGCTGACCGACCGGGCGCTCACCCTGCGTGAGGTCCCACAGGATGGTGAACCTGGTCGGATCGGCGACCGCCTTCAGGACGGCCACGGCTCGGCTCACATCGGGGTGCGTTTCTTGCGTATCCACGCAAACAGGGTACGCCGCTCGCGTGGCTCAGCTGAAGACGATCATCGAACCCTGTCCGAGGCTCCGGGTCGCGGCCGCGTGCAGCCCCAGCCACACATGCCGTTCCCGTGCGAAGGGGCTGGCGTCGAAGGGGGCCGGAGCCGCGGGTTCCTCCAGCTCCGTGGGGCCCGGGGGCGGGGCGGGCGCGGCCGGCGGGTTGGCGGGGTCTATGCCGATCGCGGGCGCCACGAACTCCAGCTCCCTGAGCAGCGCCTGGGCGGAGCCCAACGGTCCGCCGGACTCCAGGAGTTCATCGCTCACGAGCGGCACCGGGAAGTCCACCGGGACGTAGGCGCCGGCGTGGTCGTAGTGCCACACCAGATGCGACTGCTGAGCCGTCGCCTCGAACATCTCCAGCAACTGCTCGTAGTCCCCGCCGAGTTCGTCGACGGGCGTCACGGCGAGGCCGCACAGCTGCAGCAGATAGGCCCGCCGCAGAAAGTGCAGCGCGTCGTAGTCGAACCCGGCGACCGGTGCCACATCCCCGCTCAGGCCCGGCATGTACGCGAACACCGGTACCGGTGGCAATCCCGCCTCGGCGAGGACCTTGTCGTAGAGCGCGAGCTCCTCGGAGAAGGGGTTGTCAGGGCTGTGACACAGCACGTCGACGAGGGGGACAAGCCACAGGTCACACGCCAAGAGACGCTCCTCGGATCAGCGTTCAGGTCCGGGCAGCGTAGTCCTTGTCGGGCGTTGTGTGCAGGGGCCTTGCCAAGGTGCGGCGACGGACACGGAAGGGCCCGGCCCCTTGAAGGGCCGGGCCCGCTCCGTGGGACGGGGTCAGCCGCCGATGCGCCACGAGAATCCGCCGCCGCTGCTGGCCAGCGCCATCAGGAGTACGAAGAGCAGCACGTCGATCACACCGAGCACGATCGCGGCGGTGGCCATCCCGCGGCCCGAACCTCCGGAGCCGGCGTTTCGGCGGCCGACGGCGCCGAAGATGATGGCGAGCGGGCCCAGAATGATGTTGAAGATGAAGATGCCCACGATGCCGCACGTGAGCCCCGCGATCGCCAGACCGTTGGTCTGCGACTTACCGCGCGACGATGCGTACTGACTAGTCATGATTCCTCTCCTGATTCCGGGGTTGTCCGGAACCCTCGAGTACCCCTGCCTGGTCCCTGCAAGCACACCAGTTCGTCGCAAGACCTTTACGCGGCAGGGGAGTTGGCGGATCGGGGGCTCGGCGGAGAGGAACCTCAGCGCGCCTCGGGCGGCCGCTGCCGGGGCATGTTCGGGCGCGGCAGCGGGAAGCGCGTGGGGGCCGGGCCCTCGGTGCGGGACGGGCCGACGCCCGCCGACTGCATCACCAGCGGGGCCGGGCCCGAGCGGAACTCGACCATCCAGTCCGCCGTCTCCGAGCGCACCAGCTCCGTCACGTCCTGCGAGAAGCGGCGCAGAATGCCCAGGCACCGCTCGGCCGCCTCACCGGCCGTCCCCTCGGTCGGGCCGAGGACCTCCCGTACCGACTCCGAGGCCCAGTCGAACTGCAGGGTCCCCAGACGGCGCTGCACGGCCTGCGCGGTGGCCACGTCCCTTATCCAGCCGGACGTGAGGCCGAAGTACCGGTCGCAGCCGATGCACGCCACGGACAGGAGCAGCGCGAGGTAGCCCCAGAGCGCCGCGCCCTCGACCGCCGAGGTCAGATCGAGCAGCGGCAGGGCCGCGCCCGCGACCGCGCCGAGTGCGGAGCCGAGCCGCAGGGCCCGGGCGCCGCGGCGCTTGAAGCCGCGGTCGGTCAGATACCAGGCCGCGGTCTCCCGCGCCCCGTCCTCCACCCACCGGTACAGCTCGTCGAGCCGCTCGGCCGGTTCGCCCCAGTCGCCGAGCGGAAACGGCCGTGCGGTGAGATCCTTCGCGCCCGCCTCCGCCCGTGCCCCGGGCACGCCCCCTGTGCTCGCGTCCTCGGTGGCCCCGCCTTCAGGCGGCACCTCGGGCTGCATCCCCGGCTGGCTCACCCGGCACTCCCTTGCTGGTACGGCTGGGACAGATGTGCAGGCATCTTCCTACCGCCCAATGGGTGGCCATGGTGACGTTCCGGCGGGTTTTCCGCCCGTACGTGGCTGTTCATCAGGTATAGGACCCTCTCCCCGTCACTCGAAAGAGTGCTGGGGCGTGGCGTCCGGGGAGCACGTAGGCTCGTTCCAGGCGGAAACCCCCGCCTGCCGATACGCGAAACCGTCTTACGAGCCAGGAGCTGATCGTGATTCCCGGTGGTGGCCAGCCCAATATGCAGCAGCTGCTCCAGCAGGCCCAGAAGATGCAGCAGGACCTCGCCCAGGCGCAGGAAGAGCTCGCGCAGACCGAGGTCGACGGGCAGGCGGGCGGCGGCCTCGTGAAGGCCACCGTCACCGGCTCCGGCGAGCTGCGCGGCCTCGTGATCGACCCGAAGGCGGTGGACCCGGAGGACACCGAGACCCTCGCCGACCTGATCGTCGCGGCGGTCCAGGCCGCGAACGAGAACGCGCAGACGCTACAGCAGCAGAAGCTCGGCCCGCTCGCGCAGGGCCTCGGCGGCGGCAGCGGCATCCCAGGACTGCCGTTCTAGGAAGTGCCGGGTGCGCCCGTCCAAGTGACATGAGGAGCCAGCTCTTCTGCGGGCACCGCGCACCAACTACCGTACGTAGCAATCGAATGTCGTAGAGAGCCGCAGGAAGGCAATCCGTTGCACGAAGGCGTGGTCCAGGACCTCATCGACGAGTTGGGCAGGCTGCCCGGCGTCGGTCCCAAGAGCGCGCAGCGGATTGCCTTCCACATCCTGCAGGCCGAGCCGACGGACGTGCGCCGGCTCGCGCACGCCCTGCTCGAGGTCAAGGACAAGGTCCGTTTCTGCAGCGTGTGCGGCAACGTCGCGCAGCAGGAGCAGTGCGGGATCTGCCGCGACCAGCGGCGCGACCCCGCGGTCATCTGTGTGGTCGAGGAACCCAAGGACGTCGTGGCGATCGAGCGGACCCGTGAGTTCCGCGGCAAGTACCACGTCCTGGGCGGGGCGATCAGCCCGATCGAGGGCGTCGGCCCGGACGACCTCAGGATCAGGGAGCTGCTCGCGCGGCTCGCGGACGGCGCGGTCACCGAGCTGATCCTGGCCACGGACCCCAACCTCGAGGGCGAGGCCACGGCCACGTATCTGGCCCGCATGATCAAGCCGATGGGCCTGAGGGTCACCCGTCTCGCGAGCGGCCTTCCGGTCGGCGGCGACCTCGAATACGCGGATGAGGTCACGCTCGGCCGGGCCTTCGAAGGAAGGCGGCTTCTCGATGTCTGAGCTGTCCGATGACGTTACGGCGCCCCAGCACGGCGCACCCACGGGAGGTCGAGACGCCATGTCCACTGCGAATGACGCCACGCTGCATGCGACGGCTCAGGACCCGGACGACTTCGCGGTCCAGATCGCCGATCAGGTCGAGTCGTTCATCGTCGCCGTGACCGAGGTGGCCAAGGGCGACGAGCCGGACTCGGCGGTGCCGTTCCTGCTGCTCGAGGTCTCCCAGCTGCTCCTGGCCGGCGGCCGGCTCGGCGCGCACGAGGACATCGTGCCCGACGAGCGCTATGAGCCGGATCTGGGCCCCGAGCCGGATGTCGACGATCTGCGCGAGCGCCTCGCCGAGATGCTCGACCCGGTCGACGTCTACTCCGAGGTCTTCGACCCGTACGAGCCGCGCAAGGCCCCGGTGCCCTGCCGTATCTCCGACGACCTCGCGGACGTCATCACGGATCTGCGCCACGGCATGGCCCACTACCGCGCGGGCCGCACCACCGAGGCGCTGTGGTGGTGGCAGTTCTCCTACTTCTCCAACTGGGGCTCCACCGCCTCGGCTTCGCTGCGCGCCCTGCAGTCCCTGGTCGCCCATGTCCGCCTCAACCAGCCCCTCGAGGAGCTGGACGGCCTCGACACCGACCAGGACCTCGGCGAGGACGCGCTCGCGGAGGAGGCCGGCAAGGTGATGGTCGAGGAGATCGCCGGACCGCTGGGGCTGCGCCCCGTCAAGTAGCCGTATGCGTAAGGCCGGTGAGGGATCGCCTCACCGGCCTCACGCATGTCAGCGCACCGTCACCACTGCACGGGCAGTCGCTCCGGCAGCCGCTTCATGAACCCCGTACGCCACACCAACTGCTCGATCGGTACGGCGAGGCGCAGCTCGGGCGCGTGCTCGACGAGCGCCTCGATGGCGATCTCCGCGTGCTTCTTGCCGAGGGCGGTCGCCGGGCAGTAGTGCTGGCCGCCGCCGAACGACAGGTGCTGCGCGTTGTTCGGCCGCTCCAGGTCGATCCGCTGCGGGTCGGTGAAGGCCTCCGGGTCGAAGTTCCCGCCCTCGGGCAGGACGAGGACCAGCTCCCCCTGCTTCACCAGGACCTCGCCGACCTGGATGTCCTCGGTCGCGAGCCGCGGCAGCCCGTCCGCGATCGAGAGGTTGATCCGGAGCAGCTCGTCCACGGCCGCGGGGATCTTCGAGCGGTCCTCGCGCAGCTCTGTCCACAGCTGTGGATGCTGGAAGAGCGAGACGACCGCCATCGTGAGGAAGCCCGCGGTCGAGATGACGCCCGCGCCGAACATCGTGACGCCGACGGTGGCCAGCATCTCGTCCGTGAGGTGCGCGTACTCGGGGTCCTCGCGCAGCGCCGCGAGCTCCGCCATCAGACCCGTGGTCGCCGGGTCGTCGAGCCGCTCGACCATGTACGCCATGTCGCGGTCCCAGTTGAGCTTGGCGCCCGTGATGGGGCACGCCGAGTTCATGAACGCGATGTGCAGGCTGCGCATCAGCTTCGCGCCGTCCGCGGTCGGGATGCCGAGGATGTGGCAGTGCAGGCCCGAGGAGTACGGGTCCGTGAACTGCTCGCGCAGATCCGCCGGCGCACCCTCGGCCTGGAACGAGCCGATCAGCTCGGCCGCGTACGACCGCAGGAAGTCCTGCAGTCCCGGCGCCTTCGGGTTGAGCGCCTTGAGCACGGCCTTGCGCAGGCCGGCGCCGGTGATGTTGCCCATGTTGTTGACGACCTCGGGCGGGATCGTCAGCGCGTACTGCCGCGGTACGCCGGGCGCCGAGGTGTCCTTGAGGCTGAACCGGCGGTCGTCGAGAACCTGCTTGCACAGCGCGTACGAGGAGACCAGCCAGGCCTCGTCGCCGGCGATGGTGCGCACCCGGCGGATCGGGGTCTTCTCGCGCAACTCCTCGACCTGCCGGGGCAGTTGGTCGCCGCGCCAGGAGAACGGGAAGTCGATCACGGGCGGTGCCAGGGTTTCAGCGGTCATCGGAGTGGGCTCCTTCGGCGGGCGTGACGATCGCATGGCCCTGGTTGCGTGAGGCGCGCAGACCGTGGCCGCGCGAGTAGAGCAGCTCGGCCATCGGCAGGAGCTGGTGGTAGCAGTTGAGCGAGGACGGGACGCCGAGGATGGCGGGGGTGTCCAGGAAGAGCGGCGCCTCGGCGCACACGTACTCGAGGCACACCTCGCGCTGATGCGGTGTGGCCTGCTTGCCGTCGAGGACCTTGTCGGACAGGAAGGTGTCCACCAGGGCGTCGCAGGTGGCCCTGAAGTCCGCGTCGTGCGCGAGGCGCCCCTGCAGATGGCTGTGGATCTCGCGGTACGCGGGGTTGTCGGTGAACGACGACATGGGCTGGGCGCGCAGCCGCCGGCCCTCGGGGTCGAGCGCCTCGACGGCGTTGTTCACCTTGGCCCGTACACCCCGCAGATTCTTGACGAACTTGCGGCGGGCGTCGTCGGGCGCGTAGCCGAACGCCTCGTACATCTCGGCCACGTGCAGATCGGTATAGACGAAGTCGACTCGTCGGAAGAGGGCGAGACCCCACAGCGCCAGATCCTGAATGCGCTGGGCGGAGAAATAGCTGTTGCCGGGCGAGACGCAGAGGGCGGGCTGGTGGGCGCCATCCGGGGGCGCCCCGCAGGGGGGGGGGGGGGGGGGGGCCCGGAATTTCAGCGCCGCTGGACTGTGCGGCGAGCGAGTTGTGAACGGCTGGGGCGCGATAACGGTCGCAGCTGTCAACTGGGGTGAATCCTTTGGCCGTTGCTATCCCCATAGGGCCTTGTGCCCCTGGTGCGGCAACAGCGACGGACAGTTAATACCGCACTACTCTCAGGCGTCAACGGATACTGACCGGCTGGTGAGTCGGTCTGCCGGCTGCGGATTTCGTTGCGGGTTGTTCCGTGGCTCGACGGGCCGCGTTCGCTTGTGAACCAGGACACGTTCCGAGTGCTCCGGCCAGGCCCGGGGCAGGTGATCCGCCGGAGTGGACGGCAGCCCGGGGTGATCACTGAGTGAGCGGGACATCTCACGATGTGACCGGTCCGGGGCAAGGGCTGTCCGCTCGTTAAACTGAGCCGACCCACTAGTGGACTGAGCGAGGAGCGCACGTGAGCCTTGTCGTGCAGAAGTACGGAGGCTCCTCCGTAGCCGATGCCGAGGGCATCAAGCGTGTCGCCAAGCGGATCGTGGAAGCCAAGAGGAACGGCCATCAGGTCGTAGCCGTGGTTTCCGCGATGGGCGACACGACGGACGAGCTGATCGATCTCGCCGAGCAGGTATCCCCGATCCCTGCCGGGCGTGAGCTCGACATGCTGTTGACCGCGGGAGAGCGGATCTCCATGGCCCTTCTCGCCATGGCGATCAAAAACCTGGGCCACGAGGCCCAGTCGTTCACCGGCAGCCAGGCAGGTGTCATCACCGACTCGGTCCACAACAAAGCCCGGATCATCGATGTCACGCCGGGCCGCCTTCGCGCCTCCCTCGAAGAGGGCAACATCGCGATCGTCGCCGGCTTCCAGGGTGTCTCGCAGGACAGCAAGGACATCACCACGCTGGGCCGCGGCGGTTCGGACACCACCGCCGTCGCGCTCGCCGCCGCGCTCGACGCGGACGTCTGCGAGATCTACACGGACGTCGACGGTGTGTTCACCGCCGACCCGCGCGTGGTCAAGAAGGCGAAGAAGATCGACTGGATCTCCTTCGAGGACATGCTGGAACTCGCCGCGTCGGGCTCCAAGGTCCTGCTTCACCGCTGCGTCGAGTACGCACGCCGATACAACATTCCGATCCACGTACGCAGTTCGTTCTCCGGTCTTCCGGGTACGTGGGTCAGCAACGAGCCGCAAGGGGATCAGCAGGTGGAGCACGCGATCATCTCCGGAGTCGCCCATGACGTCTCCGAGGCGAAGGTCACCGTCGTCGGCGTCCCCGACAAGCCGGGCGAGGCCGCGCACATCTTCCGTGCGGTCGCCGAGGCCGAGATCAACATCGACATGATCGTGCAGAACGTGTCGGCGGCCTCGACCGGTCTGACCGACATCTCCTTCACGCTGCCGAAGGCCGAGGGCAAGAAGGCCACCGCCGCCCTCGAGAAGATCAAGGCCACGGTCGGCTACGACTCGCTGCGCTACGACGACCAGATCGCCAAGATCTCCCTGGTCGGCGCCGGCATGAAGACCAACCCGGGCGTCACCGCGCAGTTCTTCGAGGCGCTGAGCGACGCGGGCGTGAACATCGAGCTGATCTCCACCTCGGAGATCCGTATCTCGGTGGTCACCCGCGCCGACGACGTCAACGAGGCCGTGCGCGCCGTGCACACCTCCTTCGGCCTCGACAGCGACTCCGACGAGGCCGTGGTCTACGGAGGCACCGGCCGATGAACCCACCGCGGCATCGGGCTGCCCCGACCCTCGCCGTGGTCGGGGCGGCCGGTGCCGTCGGCACGGGCATGCTCCTGATCCTGTCCCACCACGCGGACAACTGGGGCGAGATCCGTCTGATCGCCTCCCCGCGCTCGGCCGGCCGCAAGCTGGCCGTGCGCGGCGAGGAGGTCGAGGTCCACGCACTCTCGGAGGAAGCCTTCGAGGGCGTGGACATCGCGCTGTTCGACGTGCCCGACGAGGTCTCCGCCCAGTGGGCGCCGATCGCCGCCGCCAAGGGCGCGGTGGTCGTGGACAATTCGGCGGCCTTCCGGATGGATCCGGATGTGCCGCTCGTGGTGCCCGAGGTCAATCCCCATGCGGTACGGGTACGGCCGCGCGGCATCGTCTCGGTGCCCAACTGCACCACGCTCTCGATGATCGTCTCGGTCGGCGCGCTGCACGCCGAGTTCGGGCTGCGGGAGCTGGTGGTCTCCTCGTACCAGGCCGTGAGCGGCGCCGGGCTCGCCGGTATCGCGGCGCTGCGCGAGCAGCTGAAGCTGGTCGCGGGCACGGAGCTCGGTACGACGCCGGGCGATGTGCGCCGGGCCGTCGGTGACGCCACCGGGCCGTTCCCCGAGCCCGTGGCGCTCAATGTGGTGCCCTGGGTGGGCTCGCCCGCGGACGACGGCTGGTCGTCCGAGGAGATGAAGATCCGCAACGAGTCCCGCAAGATCCTGGACCGCCCCGACCTCAGGATCAGCGCCACCTGCGTAAGGGTGCCCGTGGTGACCACGCACTCGCTCGCCGTCCATGCGCGGTTCGAGAACGAGATCACGGTGCAGCGTGCGTACGAGATCCTCTCGACCTCGCCCGGTGTGGTGCTCTTCGACAACCCGGAGGCCGGAGAATTCCCCACGCCCGCCGATGTGGTGGGCACCGACCCGACCTGGGTGGGACGGGTGCGGCGTTCCCTGGACGATCCCTTCGGGCTCGAGTTCTTTGTGTGCGGGGACAATTTGCGTAAGGGCTCGGCTTTGAACGCGGCACAGATCGCCGAGCTGATCGCCGCTGAATGGTCCGCTTAGGAATGGTTTCCGCTGTTTCCGGCGTCCGAATTCTCCGTTTGCTTCGGTGAATCCGAAAGTTCAGCGGCTGAGCCGGTATAGGGCCAAAATGCCCGTTTCAAACAGGACTTCGGCGACCCTCCGCCCTCCTCGTCCGGCATAACTTCTGTGTAAGTTGTGTGTGCGGACCGCAGGTCCAGTCCAGTGCGACTGGCCTGCTCGGGGCGTCCGGAATTCCTCCCCGTCGATGTGCAACCGAGCACATGGCGGGGAGCGTCTATGCGGTCGCCCTCTTCAAGCGCCGCAGCAAAATGGGGCATAGGGGAAGAGCTGGTACGTATGACGGCATCCGACACCACGTCAGGGGCGAAACCCGCCACAAACGTGATGCCACACACGTACAACCCTGACGGGGGGAAGCGTGTCCAACAGGCGTGGCAGAGGTACTCGAGTTCTCCATGGCCCTCGCGGGACCGCGGACGCAACGGCGTCCGCGTCCCGCTGTGGTGGCCGGCGGTCCGCCAAGGAACCGCCCCGACGACAGCGGCATGCCGGTGATCGCCCCCATGCCGGCGACGCAGCCTGCCCGCATACCCAGCGCGCGCGACGGCGCTGACGACGTCATGGCTGCGGGCACCGACGCCACCGCTGCTGCGGGCACCACCGTCGACCACCTCACCGAGACCTACCGACAGCACTACCGCTCCCTGCTCGGACTCGCGGCGCTGCTCCTCGACGACACGGCTTCCTGCGAGGACGTGGTCCAGGAGGCGTTCATCCGCGTGCACTCCGCGCGCAAGCGCGTCCGCGAACCCGAGAAGACGCTCGCGTATCTGCGGCAGACCGTGGTGAACCTTTCGCGGTCCGCCCTGCGCCGCCGCATCCTCGGCCTGAAGCTCCTGTCGAAGCCGATGCCCGACATGGCGAGCGCGGAGGAGGGGGCGTACGACCAGCTGGAGCGCGACGCCCTGATCAAGGCGATGCGCGGCCTGCAGCGCCGCCAGCGCGAGGTCCTGGTGCTCCGCTACTTCGCCGACATGACCGAGGTGCAGGTCGCCGAGACGCTCGGCCTCTCGCTCGGCTCGGTCAAGGCCTACGGCTCACGCGGGATCGCGGCGCTGCGCGTCGCCATGGAGGCACCCGCATGAGCGAGCACCGAGACGACCACGGACCGGGCGGGCGCCCCGATGAGGTGCGGGGCCCGGACAGCCGGTACGGTCGGGGCCGCACCGGCCGGGGGCGCGACGAACGAGGCGCGTCCTGGGCGGGGCGTGACGAACGAGGTGCGCCCTGGGCGGGGCGCGACCACGAGCACGGGCAGCACGGACAGCATCAACAGCATGGTGGGTACGGAACGGTGAACGGCGCGAGCGGCCCCGAGAACGACCCGAACCAGCGAGGGCAGGACGCACAGGACCTGCCCCAGGACTTTCCGCAGCACACTGCGCAGCACTCCCCGCAGGCGGAGCTCGGCCCCGACGAGCTCGCTCTGCGCCGGATGATGCGCGGCGCGGTGCAGGACATCGCGCCGTCGGACGACGCGCTCGCCCATCTGCGCCGTGCCGTCCCCGCCCGCCGGGCCCGCAAGCGGCAGGCCGTCGTGGGGATGGCGGCCGCGGCCCTCCTGATCGGCACCGCGGTGCCGGCTCTCTTCCACGTCGCGTCCTCACCGGCGTCCGACGACAACCTCACCAGCGCCGGCGACTCCTCTTCCGTGCCGGGCGAGGACGGCTCCGACGAGGGCGCCGGGTCCGTGGGCGGCGGGGGCGACAAGGAGCCGGGCAAGGACGGCGAGAAGGAGAAGGACGAGAAGGAGAAGGGCGAGACCGACAAGGGCGAGACCGAGTCCGGTGGCGCCACCGTCGGCACCAGCCCCTCCGGTGAAGTGATCGCCAACGCTCCGGTGTGCGATGCGTCGATGCTGGGATCGCCCACCGCGACGACCGGTGCCGCGCACCCCGACGGGACGGTCTACGGCGCCTTCACGGTCTCCAACCAGTCCACCGTGGACTGCACGGTCGGCGGCTCCGGCAGCGTGACCCGCACGGCGCAGGGCGCGGCCTCGGACTCCAGGATCAGCGTCGCGGACCACGCGGCCGGTGACCCGGCGAGCGGTCTGCCCGCGCCGTCCACCGAGCCCTCCGTGGTCGTGCTCAAGCCCGGGCAGGCCTACCAGGTGCAGTTCGCCTGGGTGCCCTCGGACTCCTGTCCCAGCGTGGAGCCCTCGCCCGACCCGTCACCGAGCGGGGACAACGCGGATTCGGGCGGCTCGGGCCAGACCGGCTCGGAGCTCGAGACGCAGCTCGCCACCGACGAGGGCGGCACCCAGGACGGCAGCGTCCTGCTCACGCACACCGCCGAGCCGGGTGCGCCGACCGTCGACGTGACGATCCCCGACGCGTGCGCGGGCACGATCTACAAGACCGAGGCGATGCCGGCTTCGTAGGCGCGGTCCGTTCGGCGGGTCCGGGGAGTGCCGGGGGCGGTTTGCCGGGGAGCCCTCCCGGGGCCGGCCGGTCTCAGTACCGCTCCGACAAGTGCTCCCGGCCGGCCGGCGGCTCGTAGGGCTCCGGCCAGAAGTCGGTGATCGCCACGATGCGTCCCTGCGCGTCGGCCGTGAACAGATTGACCGCGTAACTCTCCTTGATGCCCTCCCGCATCAGGATCCAGCTCACCGCCTCATCGCCCTCGGCCACGATGCGCAGGACCTGGGCATGCCAGTCGCCCGGGTACTCGCGGTTGAACTGCAGATAGCGCTCCTTGCCGCGGATCCGCTCGCGGGACTGCGGCATCTCGTACACCACATCGTCCGCGAGCGTCTCCCCGAACGCCGTCCAGTCACGGGCCTCGGCCGCGGCCCAGTACGTCTCAACTGCCTTGCGCAGTCCGGTGGATGAGGTCATGCCCGCAGTCTGCACGCCGCCACTGACAACGCCACCCCACCTGCGAGGATCCGCGTGCGGCGGCGGGGGACCCGGAGTTATCCACAGGCCGCACGGGAATCGCCGCGATCGGCTTTGATGGAGGCATGAACGACGACGCCCGCACCCCCGCCGAGTCCTCCTCCGACCTGCCCGTTTGGGAGCAGCGCTTCCGCGCCCCGCGCGTCTCCCTGCCCGACTGGGCCGAGGACGCACCGGAGCGTGCGCTGTTCGTGTCCAATGCGACCGGGACGTATGAGCTCTACGCCTGGGACCGGGAAAGCGGCGAGCAGCGCCAGGTGACGGACCGGCCCAATGGCACGACGGATGGCGTGCTCACCCCGGACGGGCGGGCGGTCTGGTGGTTCGCGGACACCGACGGCGACGAGTTCGGGGTGTGGATGCGCCAGCCCTTCGAGGGCGGCGCGGACGAGCCGGCCGTCCCCGGCCTCGACCCCTCCTACCCTGCGGGCCTGGCCCTCGGCCGCGACGGCTCGGTGGTGGTCGTGGGCCGCTCGACGGACGACGAGGGCACGATGATCCATGTCGTACGGGACGGGGGAGCGCCGGCCGAGATCTACCGGCATCAGGAGTCGGCCGGGGTCGGCGACCTCTCCCACGACGGCACGCTGATCGCCGTCGAGCACACCGAGCACGGCGACGCGATGCACGCGGCGCTGCGGATCGTGCGGCTCGACGGATCCACGGTCGCGGAGCTGGACGACTCCAAGGGCGGCACCGA
The DNA here is from genome assembly GCF_016464295.1 of Streptomyces sp. N35. Taxonomy (NCBI): domain Bacteria; kingdom Bacillati; phylum Actinomycetota; class Actinomycetes; order Kitasatosporales; family Streptomycetaceae; genus Streptomyces; species Streptomyces sp. N35. Next base: position 24,101 of record NZ_JAEIMH010000026.1, read on the forward strand.
GGAGTTGGGCCTCGAAGTCCTCGGCTTCGCGCCGGTGGACGGCGACACCCGGCTCCTCATCGGGCATCAGCGGGGGGGCCGCTGGGAGCCCCTGATCTGGGACGTGACCACGGGCGAGCAGACCGATCTGGCCCTCGACCTGCCGGGCGACGTGAGTGCCGAGTGGTATCCGGACGGCTCGGGACTGCTCGTCGGCCACAGCTTCGAGGCACGCAGCGAGCTGTACCGCTTCGACCTCTCCTCGCGCGAGCTGATCCGGATCGACACCCCGCCCGGCTCGGTGGGCGGAGCGACGGCGCGGCCCGACGGGACGGTCGAATATCTGTGGTCGTCGGCGGCCGTCCCGCCGGCGGTCCGCTCCACGACGGGCAAGGTCGTGCTCGACCCGCCCGGCATGAAGGCGCCCGGTTCGGTGCCGGTCGAGGACGTCTGGGTCGAGGGCCCCGGTGGCAGGGTCCACGCCCTGGTCCAGCGCCCGGCCGGCGACGGCCCGTTCCCCACGGTCTTCGACATCCACGGCGGCCCGACCTGGCACGACAGCGACGAGTTCGCCGCGGGCCCGGCGGCCTGGGTGGACCACGGCTATGCGGTCGTCCGGATCAACTACCGCGGCTCGACCGGCTACGGCCGTGAGTGGACCGACGCCCTGAAGCACCGCGTCGGCCTCATCGAGCTCGAGGACGTCGCGGCCGTACGGGAATGGGCGGTGGACTCCGGTCTGGCCGACCCCTCCCGCCTGGTCCTCGCGGGCGCGTCCTGGGGCGGCTACCTCACGCTCCTGGGCCTCGGCACCCAGCCGGGCGCCTGGTCCCTGGGCCTGGCGTCGGTCCCGGTCGCGGACTATGTGACGGCCTACCACGACGAGATGGAGAACCTGAAGGCGCTGGACCGCACGCTCCTCGGCGGCACGCCGGAGGAGGTCCCGGAGCGGTACGAGGCCTCGTCACCGCTCACGTACGTGGACGCGGTGAAGGCCCCGGTCTACATCGCGGCGGGCGTCAACGACCCGCGCTGCCCGATCCGCCAGATCGACAACTACGTACACCGCCTCGCATCCCGCGGCGCGACCCACGAGGTGTACCGCTATGACGCGGGCCACGGCTCCCTGGTGGTGGAGGAACGGATCAAGCAGGTCCGCCTGGAGATCGAGTTCGCGGAACGGCATCTGAACTGACTCGTCGGGCCATCTCAGCCGGTCCGGCACATTCAGCCCCTGCGGCGCTTGAGCAGATCCGAACGACGTTCGGATGCGGGGTGCGGGGCGGAGCCCCGCTTTCGGGGAGGGGGGGGGGGGGGGGGGTGGGCCGCCGCCGGCGCCCCCCCCCGGCGGGGGGCGG
>NZ_JAEIMH010000026.1:25447-49346 GCF_016464295.1 Streptomyces sp. N35
GGGCCAACCGCGGGGGGGCGGGGGGGGGGGGGGGGGGGGGGGGACCCCCGGTTTGGGGGAGGGGGGGGGGGGGGGGGGATGGCCCCCCGCAGGCGCCCCACCGTGACGAGGACCGGACCCGGTCCGGGGCGGGGTTCGGGACCCGGGACCGGGCGCACGGGCAGGGGGCCGTACCGTGGAGGACGTGTACCGCTTCCTGCTGACGCCACGCTGGTGGGGCATCAACGTCTTCGTCCTCCTCGCCATCCCCTTCTGCATCTTCATGGGTTCATGGCAGCTCGGCCGCTTCGAGGACCGCGTCGAGGGCCACCGCACAGCGGAGAAGCAGAGCGAACAGGCGGGCAAGGGCGCGGCCACCCCCCTCACCGACCTGCTCCCGGTCACCGGGGAGACCTCCGGCAAGCGCGCCGAGGTGACCGGCGTCTGGGCCGATCAATTCACCGTGCCCGACCGCGAGCTCGACGGAAAGCGCGGCTTCTACGTCCTGGGTCTGCTCAAGACCGACGGCGGCAAGGCGGTCCCCGTGGTCCGCGGCTGGCTCCCGGCCGGCGAGAAGGCACCGTCCGCACCGACCGGCGAGACCACGCTGACCGGTTCGCTCCAGGCCTCGGAGAGCGCGGGCGCCGCCGGAGTGAGTGCGGCCGGCGGTCTGCCCTCCGGTCAGCTCGGCATGATCAGCGCGGCCTCGCTCGTGAACCTCGTCCCGTACGACGTCTACGACGCGTGGATCACCGCCGACCAGGCCTCCGACGGCCTGCGCACGGTCCCCCCGAAGGCACCCCAGGGCACGGGCCTCGACCTCAAGGCCTTCCAGAACCTCGGCTACACCGGCGAGTGGTTCATCTTCGCGGGCTTCGTGCTCTTCATGTGGTTCCGGCTGCTGCGCCGGGAGATCGAGTTCGCCCGGGACGCGGAGCTGGGACTCGCGGACCCCCTGGACCCGGCCGCACAGCCGGACGGTTCACCGGTCGGATAAGGCCGCCCGTCGGACAGACGCGCACGCGCCCGACGGACGACCACACACTCGACGGACGACCACACACACCCGAGCCCCGGCCGGAAAGGGCCGGGGCTCGGGTGTGCGGGCGACGCCTGGATCAGCGGTTGCCCTGGCGGCGGGACTGGGCCTTCTGCTGCAGCCCTCTGGTCTTCGCGCTGATCGACTGCACATCGGGCTTGGTGCTCTTGGAGCGCGCCTGTGCCGCGGAGATCTTCGAGTGCTGGGGGTCCTTGGGGTGGTCGTGGGCATGCTTGGCCATGATCCACTCTCCTCCTTGCGCCGGACTGGCATACGCCCTCCACTTTCCCCCCGCTCCAGGGGTTCGGCCACTCGGCGCAACAGGAGACACTGGCCCCATGGGATTCGTTGTGATGGTCACGCTGCCGGGCCTCGTCATGCTGCTCATCGTGATCGCGTTCGTGGATCAGCTCCTGCTCCGGGCCGGCCGTGCGGGCATGCTCCCGTGGCGCAACGGAGCGCGGACCGGGCAGGTGTCGGCCACCGGCTTCGAGCAGCTGCACGGCGCCCTGTCCCCGGGCAAGCAGAACGAGCTCAAGGAGCGCGAGACCGCCCTGGTGCTGCCGGACGACGAGGACGACGGCGCACCGCCGAACCGGAGCATCGTGGACCTCGACGGCGGTACGGCAGTGATCCGGCGCCCGGCGGCCTGAAACGCCCCTTCGCAGCCCCGTCCAGCGGATGAACCCTTAGGCCCGCACCAGCTCCGCCGCCCCGAAGGACACATCGAACCGGTCGCACCAGATCGCCACGCTCCCGAACTCGTCCAGGTCCACCCCGGCCGGGATCGCGTAGTTCTGGCTGCCCTTGTTCCCCTTGAGCTTGCCGAGGCCGACATGCTCACCGTCGTCGAAGACCCGCCAGCCGCCGACGCCCTCCTTGACCGGTGCGTCGCTGATCCAGACGTGCAGATCCGGACCGTTGCTGGTCTCCAGGTCGGTCAGCCGCAGCACCCGTGAACCGTCGGCCAGTCCGAGCACCTGCACCGAGCCGCTCGTCCTGTGCTCGTGGCTGATGAACTCGCCCCGCGCCAGCGTCCTCGGCGCGGCGGGCGCACTCGCGGAGGGCGGACTCTCCCCGGGCGCCCGCGTGGCAGGCGCACTCGCGGCGGGCGGGCTCACGGCCCCCGGCAGCGCCTCGTTCACCGTCTGGTCCTGGAACAGCTTCCACGGCTGGAACCAGTACAGAGCGAACCCGGCGAGCACCGAGCCGAGCACCAGCCCGCTCACCACGACCTTCGGCGTCAGGATCTTCCGTAGACGAGACATCGCGACCTCCCAGCCACCCATCGGCCGAACCGGCCGCCACACGACCGAACCGGCCGCCCTCGCCGTATTCAACGGCAGGAGCGGCCGGTGCGGTCCCTGTGCTGCGCTGACGTAAGACTTCCGTCACCGCTTGGTGGTCTTGTGGTACGCGCGCAGCGCCCACCAGTACCCGAAGAGCGTGAGCCCGGTGCACCAGGCCAGCGCGATCCAGCCGTTGTTGCCGATCTCGCCGCCCATGAGCAGCCCGCGCACGGTCTCGTTGATCGAGGTGAAGGGCTGGTACTCGGCGAACCAGCGCAGTCCGGCCGGCATCGAGTCGGGGTCCACGACCGCGCTGCCCATGAGCGGCAGCAGCGTCAGCGGCAGCGGTCCGTTGGACGCGGACTCCACGGTCTTGGCGTTCATGCCCATGCCGGCGCACAGCCAGCTCAGGCCGAGGGCCAGGAAGATCAGCAGTCCGGCGGCAGCGATCCACTCGACGAGCGAGGCGTTCGGACGGAAGCCGATCGCGAAGGAGACACCGGTGATCAGGGCGAGCACGGCCGTGACCTGGATTGTGCTCCCGAGCACATGCCCGCTGAGCATGGCGCCCCGGGAGATCGACATCGTACGGAAGCGGTTGATGATGCCTTCCGTCTTGTCGGTGCAGACCGACACCGCGGTGGCCACGGCCCCTGAGGTCGCGGTCATCACGATGATGCCGGGCACCAGGTAGTTGATGTAGTCGCCGCGCGTGGTGCCCGGGCCGAGGGTGCCCGTGCCGATCGCGCCGCCGAAGACGTACACGAAGAGCAGCAGGAACAGCAGCGGCATGACGAGGATCGAGACCGTCATCGCGGGGTAGCGCTGCATGTGCTTGAGGTTGCGGCGCAGCATCGTCAACGAGTCGCGCACGGCGGTCGAGCGGGCGGGCGCCGGCTTGGCGGGGGCGAGGGTCGCGGTGCTCATCGGGCCGACTCCTTCGACTGCGACGGGTGGGGGAGGGCGGCGCCGTCGTCCTTGGGGCGGCCCGTGAGGGTCAGGAAGACGTCGTCCAGATCGGGGGTGTGCACGGTCAGCGACTCGGCGTGCACCTGGGTGGTGTCGAGCACGTCGAGGATGGCGCGCAGATTGGCGGTCGAACCGTCGCTGGGGATCTGCAGCGTGAGCGACTCCTCGTTCCTGGTGGCGACCCCGAACACATTCGCCGCGGCGGCGAGTTGGGCCGCGTCCGTGAACTGCAGCCTGACGTGTCCGCCGGGGATCAGTCGCTTGAGCTCCTCGGCGGTGCCCTCGGCGACCAGCCGGCCGTGGTCCAACAGCGCTATGCGGTCGGCGAGTTGATCGGCCTCCTCCAGATACTGCGTGGTGAGGAAAATCGTGGTGCCCTGGCCGACGAGATCGCGGATCAGCTCCCACATGATGCGCCGGCTGCGCGGGTCGAGCCCGGTGGTCGGCTCGTCGAGGAAGATGATGCCGGGGCTCGCGACCAGGGTCATCGCCAGGTCCAGCTTGCGGCGCATACCGCCGGAGAACGTGGCGGCCGTCTTGTGCGTGGCCTCGGTGAGGTCGAAGCGCTCGAGCAGATCGGCCGAGCGCCGCTTGCCCTCGGCCTTGGGCAGATGGCTGAGGTCGGCCATCAGCATCAGGTTCTCCTCGGCGGTGAGGAGGTTGTCCACGGCCGAGAACTGCCCGGTGACGCCGATCGACCGGCGTACCTTCGCGGCCTGGCGGACCATGTCGTATCCGGCGATCTGCGCCTCGCCGCCGTCAGCGGCGATCAGGGTGGAGAGGATCTCGACGGTGGTGGTCTTGCCGGCGCCGTTCGGACCGAGCAGGGCGAAGATGCTGCCCTCAGGGATCGTCAGATCGATCCCGTCGAGCACGATCTTGTCTCCGTACGACTTCCGTAGACCGAGGGCGGTGATGGCGGCGGGAGCAGCAGTGGATGTGCTCATGACAGCCTGCCTCCTGTGCGGGGGTAAGGGGGTGGGTGGTGAACTGGCGTGCTGTGTAAGGCAGTCGGGCGTGTGTACAGGGATGTGCGGGGATGTACGGGGATCAGGCGCGGCGGATGATCACGTCGCCAACCGAGGTGCGGCCGCGCACCTCGACGGTCTCCTTGGAGGCGTCCGGTCCGGTGCCCGGGCCGAGCGAGTTGCGTACGGCGCCGCCCTTGGTGCTCACGTCGAGCCAGGCGGCCGTGCCCTCGGCGATGCCGATCTCCAGCTGTCCGACCGAGGTCTCGAACCGGACCTGGCCGCGCTCGACCCGTCCGATCCGGATGCCGCCGGTCGCGGAGGTCGCCTGCACATCTCCGTGCGCACTGCCCACGGAGATCCGGCCGTTGGCGGACTTGACCTGCAGATTGCCGGTGATGTCGCCGACGGCGCTGTCGCCGTTGCTGTTCTTCACGGTCGCGGAGCCGTCGATCTCACCCAGGTCGATCCGGCCCGTCCCGGAGATGAACTGGTGGTCGCCGCCGCTCGCCCGGTCGACGCGGATGTCGCCGAAGCCGGTCTTGATGTTCGCGTTGCCGACCTCGTCGAGCTGGATGTTGCCCATGGAGGTCTTGATCGTGATGTCCCCGAAGCGGCCCTGGCCGTCGATGTAGATCATCGAGGCGTTGCTGCCGAGGGCGGAGCCGGCCGGGAGCTCGACCGCCACGTCGATACCGCCGGACTTGTTGAACACGGACCGCGACTTGGGGGCCCTCACGAGCAGCCGGCCGCCGGAGAAGGTGACCTGGGTGTTCTGTGCGGTGCGTACGTCGCGGTCGTTGGCGTCGTTGGTCGGCGTCACCTCGACGGTGGTGTCGGTGCGGTCGCTCGCGGTGATCCGCAGGTTCACCATGTCGCCCTCGACGGAGAGGGTGATGGGGCCGGGGGTCTCGTAACTGGTCATCTCGGGTCCGTCCTTACGGTGCGAAGTCGGTACGAAGTCGATGGGGAGCCGTGCGAAGTCTGTGAGGTGGCCGGGGCGCGCGGTGCGGGGCGCTCTAGCCGGCCCAGCCGGTGAAGTCCCGGGGGTGGTCGGGGTGGTGCGGGGCGGGCGGCGGCGGGGCCAGGGCGGCGGCCACGGCGCGGCCGAGCCAGGCGTTGAGCGAGAGGCCGTCGCGGGCGGCGGCCCCTTCCGCCTGCGCCTTGAGGTGCGCGGGCAGCCGGAGGTTGATCCGGGCGGTGCCGCTGTCGTCGGCGTCCACGTAGGCGGCCGGGTCGGGCGCGGCGGGCGGTGCGGGGGGCGCCGGCTCGGTGGGGCGCGCGGCCTCGTACGGCTGGGGTGTGCTCACCACGAACTCGGGGTCGGTCCCCCGCAGCCGTACACCGACGGAGCCCGGGGCCAGCTCGCGGGTGACCTCGGCCATGGCGTCCGACAGCGCGTTGAGCAGCGCGAGCCGGGCCGCGGACTCGAGGGGCCAGGTGAGCCGCTCGGCCATGGCGCGGGCCTCGGGCCCGGCCGTCTCGGCGGCGGTCGCCAGCTCCTGGCGGAGGGTGTCGACGTACGGCGTGAGGTTCATGACGCCACTATGGCGCCACGCGTGGCGCCATGTCAAGCGGTCGTGGCGCGGGATGGCGCTGCGTGGCGCCAGTCGGCGGTGTCTGTGCAGGTCATGCACCGTCCGCAGAAAACAAAAAAGCCCCCGGTTGCCGCATCGAATGCGGCAACCGGGGGCTCCGGGTGACTGCTGGCCGACCCCTGCTGACTGCTCGGCCGACCCTCCGCCGGCTGCTAGCCGACCCACCCGGTGAAGCCCTGGCCGACCCCGCGCGAGCGGTGCGCGGCGGCCTGTTCCTGGCGGGGCGCCGGGCTGATGGCCTGGGACGCGGCGCGGACGAGCCAGGCGTTGACCGACAGGCTGTCGCGCGCGGCGGCCTCCTCGACCCGGGTCTTGAGGTGCGCCGGAAGCCGGAAGTTGATGCGCGCCATCGAACCGTCGTCGGCCTCGGGCGCGACCGGTGGCGCCGGGGGCAGCGGGGCCTGCGGCGGCGCGGACGGCTGGGACGCCGGCTCCGACGCGGGCGGGGCCGTCACCACGAACTCGGGGTCGAGCCCGCGCAGCCGTACGTCCACCGAACCGGGCGCGAGCTCACGGGTGACCTCGTCCATCGCCGCCGACAGGGCGTGCAGGAGGGTCAGCCGGGTCGCCGACTCCAGCGGTGCGGACAGCCGCTCGGCCAGATCGCGCGCCTCCGGGCCCGCGGCGTCGGCGGCGGTCGCGAGCTCCTGGCGAAGGGTGTCCACATACGGCGTGAGGTCCATGACGCCAATTATGGCGCGTGTGGCGCCATGGCGGGCGCGAGGGTGCCACCGGACCGCCCTGCCCGGGGGCCTTTTCCCGTACGGGAGTCAAGTCCCGACCCTGGGACGGGACTTCGGCCGCCGGTGCGCTCCGGGAGGGGCGGCAACGCACCGGCGGGCGGGCCGGCCCCCCACCGCCGGGCCGGCCCCCCAGGGCCCCTGGGCGTCCTGACGGACACGAGCACGGCGGACAGGGCGGAGGTCACGGCGAGGCTGCCGGCCAGGACCATCGTCACGCCGACCATGAACAGGCCGCTGGCGTCGTCCGACCAGTCGTAGAAGGCGGCGACGGTCAGCCCGGCGGTGATGCCGACGACGGGAACGGCGGGGTGGCGGCGGGTGGCCGCCCAGTACAGCGGCGCGAGCAGGGTCAGCACCAGACCGATCACCTGCCATGCCTCGTACGGCCCGGTCGTCGAGCCGTCGGGGTGCACATCGCGCCGCTGGTCCCAGCCGAGCCAGCCGGCCCAGGCACCTGCGGTCAGCGCGGCCAGGGCGAACGTGGCGATCACCTGGCGGGCGGGGTCGGGAAGGTTCTTGTGCATGCCTCCAGCGTCCCCGCCGGCGGCGCGCGCGACCACCGTACGGATACTCATCCGGGCCCTCTGCACAGGTACTCAGTCCGATACCTGGCCAATGGGCCGCCCGCAGCCCGCAGCCCGCAGCCAGCAGCCCGGCGCCCGCCGCCGCGCCCCCGCCGCGCCCCCGCCCCGCCCCCGCCCCGCCCCGCCCCGCCTCACCGCATGGCGGCCCGCTCCCTCAGCACCTCCACCCCGTCCCCCGCCAGCTCGTCGCAGTAAGCGACCCGGCCGGTCATCGCCATCACCAGCGCCAGGGTGCTGCCCGTCACCAGCCGCCCTGTTCCCGCCGCGAAGGGACCGTCGTCGGCCACCAGGCGCAGCCCGCCGATCCGGCCCTTCGCGAGCACCACGAGATCCGTGCCCCGGTAGTACTCGGCCACCGCCCTGAGCGCCGCGGCCCGGTAGCGGTGCCGGATGCCCAGCGGCCGCCGGATGTCCGCACCGTGCACGACGGTCTCGCCGAGGATCGCGATCGCCGGCAGCGGCGGCTTGCGCGTACTGGTGACCGACCGCCGGAACCGCTCCAGCGTCTCGGCCGTATCCGCGCCGAGCTGCCGCTCCAGCTGCATCGCCACCTGCTTGTCGAAGTCGAACCGGCAGCGCAGCACACCCGCCATCCAGCTCACCGGCGTCAGCTGTGCGGAGGCGGTCAGATGCGCCAGGACCTCCCGTACCGTCAGCTCGGTGCACAGCGAGGGCGTGGCCCATTCCTCGGCGTCCAGACCTGCGAGGTCATCGGCCAGCGCGGCCCGTTCGGCATGGATCAGCGGCCATACGTCACGGCTCGGCGGCCGCTTCCGCTCCGTCATCCGGGAACCTTCCGTCATCCGGGACCTTCCGTCATCGGGACCTTCCCCGAGGGTCTCGTGCTCACCTGCCTCGGCCGGCGGGCGAGCTCACAGGCCGGACCGCCGCCGCACCGGAAAGTCATCGAAGCGGGGCCCCGGTATCCCTGCCCTCATGCGCTTCTTTGCGATTCCTTTACAGTAGGTGGAGAAGTGTCCGCATACGAGAATCCGCAGACGAGAAGGAACCAAGAGCCCGCGATGGGTGAGCCTCCCAGTACCAACTCCCGCCCCAGTGGCGGTGACCGATGCTGAGCTCCGTGCTCGGCCTGCTCGCCGTGCTCGTCCTGACGGCCGGCACCGGCTATTTCGTCGCCCAGGAATTCGCCTACGTGGCAGCCGACCGCCTCGCTCTGGCCCGTGAGGCCGAGGCGGGCGACAAGCGCGCGGCCCGGGCCGTGAAGGTTCTCGGGAAGCTGTCGTTCATGCTGTCCGGCGCACAGCTGGGCATCACGGTCACCGGTCTGGTCGTCGGCTTCCTCGCCGAACCGTCCGTGTCCGGACTCCTGGGCCCGGCCCTGGAGGGCGCGGGGCTCTCCGGCGGAGCGGTATCCGTGATCTCCGTCGTGACCGGCTTCGTGGTGGCCACCGTGCTCCAGATGGTCATCGGCGAGCTGGCCCCCAAGAACCTGGCCCTCGCCGTCCCCGAACGCCTCGCCAAGTCCCTTTCCGCCTCGACCCTCGCGTATCTGAAGGTCGTCGGTCCCATCGTGCGGATCTTCGACGGCGCGGCCAACCGGATCCTGCGCAGGATCGGCATCGAGCCGGTCGAGGAGCTCCACCACGGCGCCACGCTCGAGGAGCTGAGCCACCTCATCGGCGAGTCCCATGAGCACGGCCATCTGCCGGAGGCGACCGCCGAACTCCTCGACCATGCCCTGGACTTCTCCGAGCGCACCGTGGACGAGGTGATGGTGCCGCGCGCGGACGCCGTCTTCGTCCGCAGGGACGCGACCGCGGCCGAGGCCGTGGCCCTGATCGGCAAGTACGGGCACTCCAACTACCCGGTGCTCGGCGACCACCCGGACGACGTGGCCGGGGTGCTCGGCGTACGGGAGCTGATGCGGCTGCCCGCCGCGCGCTTCGAGCGGACCGCCGCGGGCGAACTGGCCCGCCGCCCCCTGCTGTTGCCCGACACGCTGCCGCTGCCGGGCGCGGTCGCGCAGATGCGGGAGCGGGACGACGAGTTCGCCGTCGTGCTCGACGAGCACGGTGGTGTGGCGGGCATCGTCACGTACGAGGACATCGCCGAGGAACTCGTCGGCGATATCGCCGACGAGTCCGACGCGGTGGTGGAGCCGGCCGTCGAGGACGGCGCCGGCTGGCTGGTCGACGCGGGCCGCCGGCTCGACGAGGTGGCCGACGCCACCGGGATCGAGCTGCCCGGGGACGACGACTACGACACCGTGGCCGGCCTGGTCATCGACCGCCTCGGCCGCTTCCCGGCCATCGGCGACCGGCTCGCGGTCGACGTCGCGGACGGGGCGAGCGTGGACATCGCGGTGCTGAGCCTCGACCGCCACGTCCCCGAGCGCGTACGGATCGAGTTCGTCCCGGCCCCCGACGCCTTCGACGCCGAGGAGGCCACGACATGAGCTTCCCGATGGCCCTCTTCATCACGCTTCTGCTCCTGGTCGGCAGCGGCTTCTTCGTCGCCGCCGAGTTCGCCCTGGTCGCCGCCAAACGGCACCGTATGGAACAGGCCGCCGCCCGAGGACAGCGCGGCGCCAAGTCCGCCCTCGCGGGCATGCGTGAGCTGTCCCTGATGCTCGCGGGCGCCCAACTGGGCATCACCCTGTGCACCTTGGGCCTCGGCGCGATCTCCAAGCCGGCGATCTCGCACGAGCTCGACCCGCTCCTGGAGAAGCTGGGCCTGCCCGCCGGGCTCAGCTACGGCATCGCGTTCGCCGTCGCCATGATCGTCGTGGTGTTCCTGCACATGGTGCTCGGCGAGATGGCCCCCAAGTCCTGGGCCATCGCCCACCCCGAGCGCTCGGCGATGCTGCTCACGCCTCCCTTCCGCGCGGTGGTCAAGGCCGTGCGCCCGCTGATCCGCGTGCTCAACGCGGTGAGCAACGCGCTCGTACGGCTGTGCCGCGTCACCCCGCGCGACGAGCTCGCCTCCGTGCACAACCGCGAGCAACTGACCCATCTGGTCGAGGAGTCCGAACGCCTCGGCCTGATCAGCGAGACCGACTCCGACCTGATCACCAGCTCGCTCACCGAGCCGCTGACCCCGGTCGGCGCGCTGCAGACGCCCATGGACCGGATCACGTCCGTACGGGCCGCGGCCGGCGTCGACGAGATCCTCAAGGTCGCCTCGGCGCACGACCGCACCCGGCTCCTTGTCATGGACGGCCCGGCGGTGCTCGGCTCGGTGCACGCCCGCGACGCCCTGGTCGCCCGCGCCCAGGGCCGCGCCCCGACGGCCCGCGAACTGGCCCGCCCGGTACCGGAACTGGCCACCACCGCCACGATCGCCGAAGCCGTCGAAACCCTCCGCCACCACCGAGCCACCCTCGCAGTAGTCCACAACAACAAGGGCCACCTAACAGGCCTGCTCACCCTGGACGACCTCCTCTCCCGCCTCCTGGAGCCCACCCTCTGAACGGGGGACCGATTGTCTGGACGTAACCGCCCAAAGCGGATATCGCACAGGACGATTGGTCCCCCTGTCGCGCTATCCGACGGATGTGAGGGGCGGGGTCCGGCGGTCGGGGTGTAGGTGGCCGGTGCGGTCCAGGGATGTGATTGCGGCTGCGCACAGGGTGCCCGTTGTGGCGAGGGCGGCCCAGGGGAGCCAGGGCACGCCCGTGTCGAACAGGGCGCCCACGGCCAGGTTTCCGGCCGCGATCGCGAGGCCCGACGCCGTGTTGTACGCGCCGTAGTACGTGGCGACCAACCGCTCGCCGGACAGTCTGACCACGGTGTCCATCTCGAACGGATAGAGCAGCGCCCCGCCCCACGCGAGCAGCGCGGCGCACAGGGCAAGACCCAACACCCCGTACAGGAAGGGTCCGTCGTACAGGAGCGGCAGGAACGCGGCGCCCATCAACGCGAGCCCCCACGCGATGGCCCGCGGCCCGGACAGGGTCCGTTTCGCCCAGGCCGTCAGCCTCAACTGCCCGGACAGGGCGGCGAGCGCGGACACGGCGAACACGGCGCCCGTCACCACGCCCGCGCGCTCGCCGAACAGCTCCCGTGCCCGCAGCGGCAGCGCGAGGTACACCTGGAAGGCCAGGACGTAACTGCCGGACATGGCCACCGCGAACAGCAGGAACGGCCGGTTCGCCGCGATCGAGCGCCAGTCGGCGAGGACCGCGCGCCAGGCCGGTTCGGCGCCGCGGTCCAGGGGCGGACGTCCGGGCAAGGCCCGTGCCTGGAGCAGCGCCAGGGCGCCGAAGATGACCGCCGACGCCGCGCACACGGCCCTGAAGTCCCAGGCCAGAAGCGCGAGTCCGGCGAGCGGGCCGACCAGGATCCCCGCCTGGTAGAAGACGTTGAACGTGGCGAAGGCCTCGACCCGCCGCTCCGCACCCGCCTCGGCCGCCAAGTACGCCCGTACCGCCGGATTGAACAGCGCGCCCGCGAGCCCCGTCAGCGCCGACGCGACGAGCAGCGCGGGCAGCGACTGGGCGAAGCCGAGCAGCACGAAGGCCACGGTCCGCAGCGCGCACCCGGCCAGGATCAGCGGCTTGCACCCGTAGCGGTCGGCGAGCGTCCCGCCGACCAGGAACATCCCCTGCTGCGACAGATTCCGTACGCCGAGCACCAGACCCACCGCCCAGGCGGCGAGCCCGAGTCCGTGGCCCAGGTGGTCGGCGAGATAGGGCATCAGCATGTAGAAGCCCAGGTTGATGGCGAACTGATTGACCATCAGGAGGCGTACGGCCGGGTCGAAGGACGCGACCCGCTCGCGGAGCCCCTTCATCGCACATCCGCCGTACGGGCGAGAGGGTCGCGGACCTGTCCGCACCGCGTCCAGGCCGTCACCACGCGGGCGTCGGATGTCGCGATCTCGGCGGGGGCGGGCGGGGGCTGGACGTCAAGAATTCCTTGCTGCTCGCACCAGACGTCGTTATAGACCGTCTCCAGATAGCGGTACGGCCCGTCGGGGAACACCGCCGCGATCCGCGTCCCCGGCGGCGAGGTGCGGGCCACCCAACCGGCCACCAGCGCGACCGCGCCCACGCTCCAGCCGCCCGAGGCATAGTGCCGGCGTGCCAACGCGCGGCAGGCCCACACCGCTTCACCGGGCGCCACCCAGTGCACCTCCGCGAACGCGTCGTAATCCACGTTCGCCGGATGGATGCTGGAGCCGAGCCCGCGCATCAGCCGTCGCCCCGCGGGCTGTCCGAAGATCGCTGAGCCGACCGAGTCCACGCCGACCACCCGCAGGCCGGGGGAGTGCCGGCGCAGCCCGGCCGCGATCCCGGCGGAGTGCCCGCCGGTGCCGACCGCCACCACGAGGGTGTCGATCCGGCCGAGCTGGGCGGTGAGTTCGGCGGCGAGGGGTCCGTACGCGGCGACATTGTCGGGATTGCTGTACTGATCCGGGCAGTACGCCCCCGGCCGCGCGGCCAGGAGTTCGGCGACCCGGGCCCGGCGGGCCTCCTGCCAGCCGCCGGCCGGATGCGGCCGGTCCACCCGGTCGACGTGCGCGCCGAGCGAGGTCAGAAGCCGGACCATCGCCGGCTCCATCCCGGGATCGGAGACGACGGTGACCGGATGCCCGTACGTCAGCCCGGCCAGCGCGAGCCCGAGCCCGAGCGTGCCGCTGGACGACTCGACCACGGGTGCACCGGGCCGCAGCGCACCGCGGCGCCGCGCCTCGCGGATCATGTGCAGGCCCGGACGGTCCTTGATGCCGCCGGGGTTGGCACCTTCGAGCTTGGCGAAGAACCCGCGGCCGGGCGGGGCGAAGGGACGGTCGATCCACAACACAGGGGTGTTGCCGACCAGTTGGGCGGGACGGCGGGCGAGCGCCGGGACGGGGGGGTGGGGGGGAGGGAAGGACCCGGGCGGGTTGGCGCCGGGGTCGGGGAGGGGGAGAGGGGGCTTCATGGCGTACGGCTCCTACGTGCTGCGGCTGCGCCAGGCGCGTCCGGCACGGGATCGGCAGGTCAGGGTCGCGCGGACGCATCCCGTGAACTCCCGCCTCGTATACGGGAGGTGAGATGCGGGGCGCGCCTACTGCCGCCAGACGCAGAGCGAGGACCGTCCGCCGCCACGGCCCGGCGGGCCCGCATGGTCCACCGCCGCAGGGGACGCCGGCGCGCACCCGGCGGCCGGGTCGAGGAGACCGAGGAGGGGCAGCGCCGGCGCGGAGAGCTCCTGAGTGCCCGGATCACGCGGCCGGTCCACCGAGTGGTCGACGTGTTCACCCTCGTCGTGATCGTGCGCGGGCCCCGGCGCGAGCGCGGCCTGCTGCGGACCGGCCGCCGCGTGATGACCGGGCGGACAGACGATGATGCCGAGATACGGACCATGCGCGCCGTGCGGCCCGGCGAACGGAGCACTGTGCGCGGCACTCGCCAGATGCGCGGTGATCAGCACGGCGAGCACCGGCACGAGCACGAGACGGCCCTGCCGCATCGCCCGCACCAGCGCACGCCACGACTCGATCATTCACTGATCGTAATTCGGTGATCACGCGAGGTCACGTCCGCGAGCTGCGGTTCCCCCGTACGTGAGCCCGCCGGCCCCGCTCACACCGGAGCCCGCCACCTCAGTAGGCCACCGTGTCGCACCACTTCTCCGCCCACGCGGAGGGTCCGTGCGCGTTGGCCGCGCGGACCGTGACGCAGATTTCGTCCCCGGAGAACGGGCCGTTGATCGTGTAGCTGGTGGAGCCGGTGGAGTACGTGGTGTCGACGTTCTTCTCGGTGAAGTTGCTGCCCTTGTTGGTGTAGTGGATGTCGTAGCGGGTCGCCCGGGGGATCGCGGACCAGCTCACCTTGATGGGCATATCGCAGGAGCCGACACAGCCGTGGACGTACTCGAGCTTGTAGGCCGTGAGGGCGGGCGGCGGGGAACCCGCGGAGGAGCCGCCACCGGACGCACCGCCGTCGGACGCACCGCCGTCGGACGTGCCACCGCCGTCGGCGGAACCGCCGGACCCGTCACCCGTCGGGGCGCCGCCCCCGCTGTCCGGCTCCTGTGAACTGCCGTCGCTCCCCTGGTCGTCGGGCCGCGCGCTGCCCTTCGGGTTCTTCGCTCCGTCGTCGTCCTTCCCGTCGCCCCCGCCCTTCTCCTTCTGCTTTCCGGAGGGCGAACTGCTGGGCGTACGCGAGGAATCACCGTCTCCCGGTGTCGCACTCGCGCTGCTGCCCGGCGGCTGCGTACGGGTCTCATCGCCGCCGTCACCGGAGGGCTGGGGCAGCGCGACCGGTCCGCCGCCGCCAGGGGGGGCGGCGGCGACGGGCAGGACGAGGAGCGTGCGCCGCCGGCGCGGCCGCTCCTCACGGGTGGAGGTGTCGGCGGGCGCGCCGGGCTGCCGCGGCCGCAGCCCGACGGTCGCCTGATCGACGGCGGCGCCCGCCGCGGCCGGCTCCTCCCGCAGGGGTGTGGCCTCGGCATCGAGCAACTGCGCGGACTGCTGGGCGAGATGGGCGACGACGGGCGCGGGCAGCCAGGTGCCGCGCGCCGCGGTGGGCCGCGGCCGCCCGGGATCCGCGAGCAGCTCGTCGACACCGGGCCGCCGCTCGGCCTCCTTGGCCAGGCACCGTGTGATCAGCGCCCGCAGCGCGGCATCCTCGATCCCCGTCAGATCGGGCTCGCCCTCCACGATCTGGTACATGACGGCGTGCTGATTGCTCGCCCCCTGCCCGAACGGCAGCTGCCCGGTCGCCGCGTACGTCAGGACGCAGCCGAGGGTGAACACATCGCTCTTCGCCCCCGCGCGCCCGCCTTGTATCTGCTCCGGAGACATGAACCCGGGCGAGCCGACGGCCATCCCCGTACTGGTCAGCAGGGAGGAGACGGACGCGTCGAGCGCCCGGGCGATCCCGAAGTCGATGACCTTGGTGCCGTCCACGGTCAGCATCACGTTGGACGGCTTGAGGTCGCGGTGCACGAGCCCGGCCGCGTGGATGTCCGCGAGTGCGTTCAGCAGACCGTCGGCCAGGGTGTGCACGGACGAGGGCGGCAGCGGTCCGTGCATCCGTACGACCTGCTCCAGCGAGAGCCCGGCCACATACCCCGTCGCCACCCACGGCGGCTCGTCGTCAGGGCCGGCGTCGAGCACCGGCGCCGTGTACCGCTCGCCGACCCGTCCGGCCGCCTCGATCTCCTGGCGGAACCGCGCCCTGAACTGCGGGTCGGACACATGCTCTTCATGGACGACCTTCACGGCGACGGTACGCCCGCGCTCCGTGCGCGCCAGGAACACCCGCCCCATCCCGCCGGCACCCAGCCGGCCGAGCAGCAGATACGGCCCGATCCGCGGGGGATCGCTCGCGGCGAGCGGCTTGATCCCGCCGTCGATGCCCTCGACGCCGTCCTGCCCGGCGTCCCGCTCGCCGCGCTCGTCCCCGTTCGTACCGCTCATGGTGGTCTGGCTCCCCCGGTTTCGCACGCCTGGTCCCGGCGCAACGCCGTTGAGGATAAACGGTGTTGAGGCGCGTGGTGAAGGAGCGTCCGGTGCTCCACGTGATCGCCGCACCGGGGGCAGGGGGCCCACCCTGACCCGCCGTCTCGCCGTCTCGCCGTCCTGCCGTCCCGCTGTCCTGCCGTCCCGCCGATCGGCGGGGCGGATCCCGGCCGAGCGGGGGCCGGATGGTCGTCGGGTTGGGCTGGTGCCGTCCCCCCCTCCCCTGGACCGGGGCACTGAGCGCGCGACCGCCAGCCGTGCCGGGGCCGCCGTCGCTCCCGGCGAGAACCGATGTCTGCGGGAGAGAGCGTGCGCATGCCCCTGATGCACAGCGCCGCCGCGTGCCCGCCGTGACCGTCCGCCCCTGAGCGGTCCGGCCCCGCCGCCGCACCCACCCCCGCCGCACCCACCCGCCGCACCCACCCGCCGCACCCACCCGCCGCACCCACCCCCGCCGCACCCACCCTTTCTGCATGCCCGCACCCCGCCGGGTGTGCCCGAGCACGACAGGTCCCGCACCCTTGTCCACCTCCGCACTGTCCGCTGCCGCCCGCCTGCGCCCCGACTGGCTGAAGGACCCCAAGGTCTGGCGTACGGAGACCCTCGCCGGTCTGGTCGTCGCGCTGGCCCTGATCCCCGAGGCGATCTCCTTCTCGATCATCGCCGGGGTCGACCCCGCGATCGGCCTGTTCGCCTCCTTCACCATGGCCGTGGTGATCTCGGTCGTCGGCGGCCGCCGCGCGATGATCTCGGCCGCGACCGGCGCCGTAGCCCTGGTGATCGCCCCGCTCAACCGCGAGCACGGGCTCGGCTACCTGGTCGCCGCGGTGATCCTGGCCGGTGCCGTCCAGATCGTCCTGGGCGTGCTCGGCGTCGCGAAGCTGATGCGGTTCGTGCCGCGCTCGGTGATGGTCGGGTTCGTCAACGCCCTGGCCATCCTGATCTTCATGGCCCAGGTCCCCGAGATGCGCGACGTGCCCTGGCCCGTCTACCCGCTGATCATCGGGGGCCTCGCCCTCATGGTCCTCTTCCCGAGGATCACCAAGGCGGTCCCGGCGCCGCTCGTCTCCATCGTGATCCTGACCGTGATCACGCTCGCCGCGGGCATCGCGGTCCCGACCGTCGGCGACAAGGGCGACCTGCCGTCCTCGCTGCCCGTGCCCGGCCTGCCCGACGTGCCGTTCACGCTCGACACCCTGACCACCATCGCCCCGTACGCGCTCGCGATGGCGCTGGTCGGTCTGATGGAGTCGCTGATGACGGCCAAGCTGGTCGACGACATCACCGACACCCACTCGTCCAAGACCCGTGAGTCCATCGGTCAGGGCATCGCCAACATCGTCACCGGCTTCTTCGGCGGGATGGGCGGCTGCGCGATGATCGGCCAGACGATGATCAACGTACGGGTGTCAGGGGCCCGCACCCGCCTGTCGACCTTCCTCGCGGGCGCCTTCCTGATGGTGCTGTGCATCGTCTTCGGTCCCGTGGTCTCCGACATCCCCATGGCCGCCCTCGTCGCCGTCATGGTGATGGTGTCCTTCGCGACCTTCGACTGGCACTCCATCGCGCCCAGGACCCTGCGGCGGATGCCGGCCGGGGAGATCGCCGTCATGGTGATCACCGTCGCCGTCGTGGTCGCCACGCACAACCTCGCGATCGGTGTGGTCGCCGGCACCCTCACCGCCATGGCCGTCTTCGCCCGCCGCGTCGCCCACGTCGCGGACGTCACCGCGGTCACGGACCCGGACGGCGCGAGCGTGGTCTACTCCGTGACCGGCGCCTTGTTCTTCGCCTCGTCCAACGACCTCGTCGGCCGGTTCGCCTACGCCACCGACCCCGACAGGATCGTCATCGACCTGACCGCCGCGCACATCTGGGACGCCTCCTCCGTCGCGGCCCTCGACGCGATCGGGACGAAGTACGCGCAGCGCGGCAAGACCGTGGAGATCGTCGGCCTCAACGAGGCGAGCGCCCGGATGCACGAGAAGCTCAGCGGCGAACTGACCGGAAGCCACTGACGAGGAGCGGTCCCGTCCGGGAGCCACTGGCGAGGAGCGGTCCCGGAGCCACTCGCTAGCGAGGATCGGACCCGCCCGTACGGCGGCGGCGTACGGCCCACAGCATGGCGCCGGCGCCGGAGGCGACGCCGAGTCCGGCGAGCACACCGATGTGTCCCACGGACAACTCCTCCCCTGTATCCGCCAGTTGGGGAGCGTCGGGTCCGGGCGGCGTGGAGCTCGGCGTCGCTGGGCCAGGGGTCGGCGCCGGGCTGGGGGGCGCCGGGCTGGTGGGGGCCGGTGTGGTGGGCGCGGCTGTGGTCGGCGTCGGGGTGGGCGTGGTCGGCGTCGGCGTCGGGGCCGGTGTGGGTGTTTCGGTGGGGGGCGGTGTCGGTGTCGGCGAGCCGGACTCGCACGACAGGTCCGCGGCGAACGGGAAGTAGTGGATCTCACCCGCGTTCACATCCGACCCACCGGACCCTTCCGTCCCGGCCAGTGGACCCGCGACCAGCGACTTCACGATGATGTCGCCCTCGATATCGGACGGGTCGACATCGGTCAGATGCGCGCTCGGCGCGAAGATCGTGCCCTCGATCGAGTCGCCGTCCGTGACCGTGATGCCGGTCGCGTCGGGGAAGTCCCAGAGGATGTACGGCGCGTCGGTGCCCGAGACGCCCGCCATGTTCGGGGTCGACCAGTCGAAGTCGCCGCCGGTCGCGCCGGTGCCGACGACGATCGCCAGCGGGGTGTCCGCGCTCGGCCGCGTCGTGAACGTCATGATGTCGATGTTGTCGAGCTGCTCACCGGTCAGCTGCAGCACATTGGTCCTGCCCGGGGTCAGGTTGACGGTGACGTTGGAGCCGGCGGGCGGGTCCGGGACGACAGCACCGCTGCTCGTATCGGTCAGGACGACGTTGTCCTCGCAGCCGGCGATCCGGGCGGCCCGGGTCCGGTACGTCGTGAACAGTGCCGGGAAGTCCATCAGGTCCGCCGCCTGCACGGAGTCGGCGTCCTGCCGGGTGGTCAGCTCGACGCGCGGCGTGGAGTCGTAACCCGAACCCGCCGCCACCACGCGGGTGTTGACGGATGCGCCGTTCCCGTCCTTGTCCAGGGCCTGACCGCCCGCCATGTCCCCGACGTGGACATAGCCGTTCGCCAGCACCCTGAGCACACCGTCCGGGCTGCTCGCCGCGTAGTCGACGAAGCCGCCGACGAGCAGCGCGGTCGGGGTGCTCTCGCCGGGCGCGGTGAAGGTGCCGGGGGTGTGCAGGGAGACGTTGTAGCCCGCGCCCATGGTGAGGTTTCCGCCGACGGCGACGGGCCCCTCGGACTCGGTGCTGCCGAGGGTCGCGTCGCCTTCGGTGACGACGCCGAAGCCGTTGTTGCCGGCCACGGGGTTGCCGATCGCGATGGTCTCGCGGAAGGCGGAAGGGGCCGAGGACACGGGGCTCGCCGCGAGCAGTAGCCCGCCGGCGCACACGGCGCACGCCGTGGCGGCCCCGAGCGCGGCCGGCCCGGCCATCGCCCAGGTCCTGCCACGCCCGGACGCTCTGGGGTGCTGGGTCATACGGCGCACTGTGCTCCTCGTACGACGACCTCACCGACCCCCACGCCGTGCGGCACCCTTTCGCGGGAACGTCCACGGGGCAACCGGCGGCGCCGCACTCAGGACGCCCCGGCTCCAGGTCCCCGCCCCCTCACTAGAGTCGCCCGCATGCCTGATCTCTCCTACCTCGCCGCCGTCCGGGAGTCGTACGACACGGTCGCGTCCGACTACGTCGAGCAGGTCAAAGCGCCGGCGGAACTGGATCCCCTGTCACGCGGCATGCTGGACGTCTTCGCCGAGATGGTTCGGACGGCCGCCCTCGGCCCCGTCGCCGATCTGGGATGCGGGCCCGGCAAGGTCACGGCCCACCTCGCCGAGCGGCAAGTACCCGTATTCGGCCTGGACTTGTCCCCCGCCATGGTCCAACTGGCCCGCAACGCCTACCCGGAGCTCCGGTTCGACGTCGCCTCGATGACCTCGCTCCCGATCGACGACGACGGCCTCGGCGGCATCCTCGCGTACTACTCCACGCATCACACCCCGCCGGAGCTGCTGCCCGTCGTGTTCGGCGAGTTCCGCCGCACGCTCGCCCCGGGCGGCAGCCTGATGCTCGCCGGCCACGTAGGAACGGGCCAGCACTTCCGTCCGACCCAGGCGTACGGCGGGCATCCGGTGTCGTACGAGTCCTATCTGCTGCCACCGGACGAGATCGCCGAACTCCTGCGCCAGGCAGGGCTCACCCTCACGGCGCGTCTGGTGGAGGAACCCGCCGAGGGGGCGCAGCGCACCTACGCCACGTTCCTCGCCCGCAAGCCGGAACGGGCTTGAGGAGCGAGACGACCGAGACGACCGAGACGACCGAGGCGACCGAGGCGACCGAGGCGACCGAGACAGCCGAGACAGCCGAGGCGACCGGTTCGCGCGGCCGGCATCCGACGCATCCCTCATCTCCCCAGCCGAAGAACCCAGATGCGAAAGGGAGTTGCGCAAATCTCTTTCGCAGTTCCTCTGTCCTGTCTACGGTGGGCGCATGTCGTCGAAGAAGGTCACCGATGTACGTGCGCTCAAGGCGTACGCCCACCCGCTGCGCATCCGCCTCGACCGCGCGTTGATCACCGCGCAGACGGCGACGGCCACCCAGCTCGCCGAGATGGTGGACGAGCCGGTCTCGCTGGTCAGTTACCACCTGCGCAAGCTCGCCGAGCACGGCTATATCGAGGAAGCGCCGCCGCAGGGCAGCGACGGCCGTGAGCGCTGGTGGCGGCCGGCGGCCGAGGTCTTCGACATGCACTGGAAGGACTTCTCGGACTACCCGGAGGGTGTCGCGGCCTACGTCGGAGCGGGCCAACAGGTCATACAGGCCCGCATGCAGAGCCTGCTGAGTTACGTCGGACAGCAGGCCGCCTGGCCGCAGGAGTGGGCGACTTCCGCTTTCGGCAGCGGCCGGCTGCTGAAGCTGACCCGCGAGGAGCTCCAGGAGATGGCCGAGGAGGCCGCGGCGTTCTGCGACCGCTGGGCGGCGCGCAGCCGTGCGGCGGAGGAGTCCGCCGACGGCCAGAGCCGCGAGCACGTCGAGCTCCAGATGTACGGCTATCCGTTCAAGCCATGAGCAGCCGGCACCGCCGCGTAAGGAGACCGCCTCGTGCCTACACATGGCATGCCCCTGACATCCAGCCCGCGCCCGGCCCATCGTGACGCCAATGTCCTGCGCTGGCTCACCGCCTACGCCCTCTCCTTGATCGGCGACGCCGCCTGCATGGTCGCCCTGGGCTTCGCCGCCCAGGAGGTGGCCGGTCCCGCCCAGGTGGGCATGGTGATGGCGGCCGGCGCCGTACCGCGCGCGCTCCTGATGCTCGGCGGCGGCGTCGTGGCCGACCGCTTCGGCCCCGGCAAAGTGGTGATCGGCAGCGATGCCGCACGGTGCGCGATCGTGCTGGGCATCGCCGCCGCCCTGTGGCTGACGTCGCCGGGGCTGTGGCTGCTGGTCGCCGGCGCGGTCCTCTTCGGCGTCGTGGACGCGCTGTTCATGCCCGCCGTGGGCGCGCTGCCCCCGCAGCTCGCCGCGCTGGACCAGATCGGCCGGATCCAGGGGCTGCGCATGCTGGCCGTCCGGACCAGTTGGATCGTCGGACCGCCGCTCGGCGGGCTTGCCATGGCGTACGGCGGGGCTGCCGCGGCGCTCGGAGCCGCGGGGCTGCTCTTCGCCCTCTCCGTACCGCTCCTGATGGCTCTGCGGCTGCGGTCACTGCCGACCGATGACCAGCCCGCAAGCACCGTCCCGCAGAGTGCGTGGGGTGAACTCCTCGACGGGCTGCGGTACATACGGCGGCACCGGGTGATCGGGCCGCTCATGGTCTCCGGGGCGATGAGCGAGCTCGGAACCAACGGGCTGCTCACCGTAGGGCTGATTCTGCTCAGCAGGGACCAGGGCTGGGGTCCCTCAGGCTACGGCTGGATCGCCGGGGCGTTCGGCCTCGGACAGGCCGTGTGCGCCGCCTTGCTGGCCGTCAAGGGGCGGGTGCCGAGGGCCGGGCTCGTACAGAACGTGATGCTCGTCGTGGGCTCGGCCGCGCTGGGGGCGGTCGCGTTCATGCCCACGCTTCCCGCGGCCGTCGGTCTGTCGCTGCTGTCCGGACTGCTCTGCGGCATGTGCGGGGGACTGGCCATCGCGCTGATCCAGACCTCGGCGGCGCCCGGCTACCTGGGTCGCGTCACGTCGGCGATGAGCCTCACCGGCGTCGGACTCACCCCGCTCAGCTTCCCGTTGTTCGGCGCCGCGATCAGCGCCTGGGGCGCGCAGCCGGTGTATGTCATCGGCGCGGCGTTCAGCGCGCTGGGCGCCGTCGCCGGGCTGTCCTCGGCAGCCGTACGCCGTGCGGAACTGCCGCGTCTGCCGGGCAGGAAGGACACGGGTCAGCCGGCGGCAGTTCCCGTTCACAGGAGCGTGCCGTGACTCCCGGTGGAAGCAGGCAACGGGAAAAGTGCCTGTGCCGCCTGCGAGGTGTACGGCTGGGGTACACAACGGCCTGAGCGGGAAAGTGTGCGCAGAGGCCGGAAGGCCGGCCGGCCCGGGGAGAGGCGAGATGGACATGGACTGGGAACGTTTCGCGCAGAAGATGGCCCTGATGGCGCGGGATCTGCTGGCGCAGGACTCTGTCTCGTCCACCCTTGAGCGGATCACCGGTTCGGCCACCGAGTTGGTGGAAGGGTGTGACGCCGCCGGCATTCTTGTGATCAACGGGAAGACGGTCGAGTCGCTCGCGCCTACCGAACAGCTCGTCGCCGACAGCGACTTGCTCCAGGGCCGGTGCGGTGAGGGGCCGTGTTTTGATGCCGCCAGGGATCGCCGGACGGATCGCGTGTTCCGTATCGGCGATCTCAGCGACGAACGGACACACTGGCCCCTCTACGCTCCCCAGGCCCATGCGCTCGGGGTGGGCAGCATGATGGGTTTCCTGCTGTTCACCGAAGACGAGCATGAGGAACTCGGTGCGCTGAATCTGTACTCCCGCAGACCCGGCGCCTTCTCCGAACGAAGTGAACTGGCCGGGTGGCTGCTGGCTTCGCATGCCGCGGTCGCTCTTTCCAGCGCTCGCACCCACGCACAGATGGAACAGGCCCTCTCCACGCGTCACGTCATCGGTGAAGCCATGGGCATCCTGATGGGCTCACTGCGCCTCACCGAGGACCAGGCGTTCACGGCCCTGCGTCGGTATTCACAGGAGCACAACATCAAGCTCCGGGATGTCGCCCTCAGGGTGTGCGCTGTCGGAACCCTTTCCTGATGCCGGTGCGGCTCCCGCGGCTCGGTTCTGAACCGGCGGGAGCCTGGCCGGGCCAGGCCCCCGGGGTATGCCACAGCACTCGGCTTGCACACCGGGTCCCCCAGACACACGTTCTTAAGCGTCGCTCCTGTTGCACTCGTATAGGTGGGTTCGATCCAGCAGCTGGTGCACCCGCCGATGGGGCAAGGTCGACAATCTCTCCGCCTGGGTCACGGAAATCTATGTTGGCCAGAGTAGACATTGAGAGGTGATGTGGTTATGGTTTCTCTCGTAGCCGAGATCAAGCAAGCCCGGCAGGGATGAACTGCCGGGCAGTAGTACCCGCAGTTGCAGTTCGCAGGACGGTTCGGTGGTGGAGTTTCGAAGCCATGGTTGTTGTAGGACGGCGACGGGACTGACGACCGGACCGGGTGGCCCGCAGGCATCAGGGGCCGCCGTGAGCAGTACCCGCAAGTTGCAGTACCCGTAAGTGCAGTTCGCGGTACACAGCAGTGAGTCAGTGAGCAGCACCTCGTGTGAAGGCGTCGGCTGCGGACGCGCGCACCGGGAAGTTCGGCAGTGGGGTTCCAAGCCAGAGCAGACGCAGGACGGGCGACGGGGCTGGCTGTCGAAGAGTGGCGCTACCGCAGGCCACTGAGCAGTACGCATCACCAGCAGTACGCATCACCAGCAGTACGCAGGAAAGCAGTACCAGCAGTAGGCAAGTGTTCGACCCCAGAGGGAAGAAACGGAGGAGCCGAGCGCCATCAGGATCGCCCGGGCAGATGTCTTGAGCCCGGGTACCGCAGGACATCGATAGTGAGGTGGTCTCCGGTCAAGCAACCGCGATCCCCGCAACCCCGACGCCTTCCAGGTCGGGTCGGCGGAAACAGAAGGCCGGCGCAGTATCAAGGCCGGCAGATGGTGTAGCAGTTCCTTCGGGGCCCGGGGGGCGGCGCGGGACCCCGGGCCCCCCCCCCCGGTCCCCCCAAACAGGGGGGGCGTGGGGGG
>NZ_JAEIMH010000026.1:49356-101858 GCF_016464295.1 Streptomyces sp. N35
GGGTGCCAGTACGGCACCCGGGCCCCTCCACGCGTTCCGACAAAAGAGGTGCAGATGACGGCAGATGACTCGTTCGGTCGTCTCGATGACGACGATTACCCCGCCTACACCATGGGCCGCGCCGCCGAGCTGCTCGGCACCACGCAAGGCTTCCTCCGCGCCATCGGCGAAGCCCGCCTGATCACCCCGCTGCGCTCCGCCGGCGGCCACCGGCGCTACTCCCGCTACCAGTTGCGCATCGCTGCCCGGGCCCGCGAGCTCGTCGACCAGGGCACCCCCATCGAGGCCGCCTGCCGCATCATCATCCTCGAGGACCAGCTCGAAGAAGCGCAGCGCCTCAACGCCGAATACCGCCACGCCGCCGCATCGGAGAACCCGAAGACCGCCGCCTGAGGTGGCGTGCGCACGGCGCTTCGCCTTCGGTGCGCGCAGCGTTGCGGTCAGTGCTCCGAGTAGCTGAAGTCACCCATGGTCCAAGCGCTGACGTCAGCGATCGCCACGCGGTACATCCCGCCCGTCTCCGGGATCCCCACCGTGCCCTGCAGAATCCGCGCCACATGGAAATGCAGATGCGTGGGCGCTCCGTCCTTGCGCGGGGCACTGGTGAAGACGGCCGAGAAATCGCTCAGGTGGGCCGAGTCCGCCAGGACCTCCGACACCCGCTGCCTCCAGACGGCTTCGGGAGCCAGTCGCCCCGTGATGACAGCACCACCGGCGACCACGGTCAGAGACATCTGATTGCTGCGCCCGGACTCCACCAGGGCGGCCACGTCAACAAGCAGTTCGTCAGGCTTCGACATGACAGGCGATTGTAATCAACGTCGTCCGGTCGGGTCGCGCGGCGGTCCTGGATGCGAAAGGAAGGACCGACCGCGTCCACTCCCCAACAACCCCGAAACACAGATCAGGCCCGGCTCTCCAAGAAGGAGAACCGGGCCTGACCTGCTGTTCCAGCTGTCGGGGTGGCGGGATTTGAACCCACGACCTCTTCGTCCCGAACGAAGCGCGCTGCCAAGCTGCGCTACACCCCGATGTCGTACTCCACGCCCCGCACTGCTGCAGGTCGCGGCGACATCGATTACTTTAGCGGACCGGCGCCCGGAGACGAAATCCGGTTTTTGCGGGGGCCCGGCGCGGGGCGGATGCGGTCGAGGCCCACGAAGGCCAGGGCCAGGGCGTAGAAGCAGAGGCCGAGGACGACCGCGTTGCCCAGGACGCCGGCGTAGCCGTGCTGGTCGACGTCCACGAAGGGGTACGGGTAGCGGGCCGTCGAGCCCGGGGACATGACCGCGCCGCGCAGCAGGCAGAACGCCAGGTAGGCCAGCGGGTAGAGCAGCCACAGGCCCGCGTGCCGCAGGCGCAGGCCGCCCGGGCGGGTCAGGAGCAGCCAGTCCGCGAAGGCCGCGAGCGGGGTGACGGTGTGGAGCAGTTGGTTGGCCACCTCGTGCCAGCCGGAGAGGCCGGGCTGGTCCGTCATGGAGAAGGCGCTCGCGCTGTTCGCCAGGATCGCGTGGTAGACGAGGCCCGTGATCGAGATGAAGACGACCGTGCCCGTCGTCAGCCAGGCCGGGAGCGGCGGCAGGCCCTTCCAGGCGCGCCAGGCCGAGAGGGCGAGGACGACCGCCACGATCACGTTGCTCTGGATCGTGAAGTAGCTGAACACGCGCAGCGCGCTGTCGCTCAGGCACAGGTTGATGATGATGCTGGTGACCGCCGCGAGGGAGATCAGCGCGCGGAAGGCGGCCGCGAACGGTCTGCGTTCCGGCGGCGCGACCGCTTGAGGCAGGACATATCCGGAAATGGGCGCCGTCATGAGATCACCGTAAACAACGCCCCCACCACCCGCGCGCCCGCACCGGGCGGACGTCGCCGCTCCCGGTCCGCGCGCCCGCCCCAGCCGAACCTCAGCCTTCCCGTTCCACCAGCGTCAGCAGCGTCGCCTCCGGCGGGCACGCGAACCGCACCGGCGCGTAGCGGCTCGTGCCGCAGCCCGCGGAGACGTGCAGATACGAGGTGCGGCCGCCGGCCGTGTGCGTGGAAAGGCCCTTCACGCGGTCCGTGTCCAGATCGCAGTTGGTGACCAGCGCCCCGTAGAAGGGGATGCAGAGCTGGCCGCCGTGCGTGTGCCCGGCGAGGATCAGCGGATAGCCGTCCTGGGCGAAGTCGTCCAGGCAGCGGAGATACGGGGCGTGCACGACGCCGATCGAGAAGTCGGCGCCCGACTCGGGGCCGCCCGCCACCTGCTCGTAGCGGTCGCGGCGGATGTGCGGGTCGTCGAGGCCGGTGAAGGCGATCTCGTACCCGTCGATCTTCAGCGAACCCCGTGTGTTGGTCAGGCCCACCCAGCCGGCCGCGTCGAACCCGTCGCGCAGGTCCTCCCACGGGTTGTGCAGGGCGCCGACGACGGGCGGGTTGCCGTTGAGACCGTGCTGGCCCCGGATCCGCTCGGTCAGATAGCGGCCGGGGTTGCGGAGCCGCGGACCGTAGTAGTCGTTCGAGCCGAAGACGTACGCGCCGGGGAACTGCATCAACGGGCCGAGCGCGTCCATGACTTCGGGCACCCCGTCCGGATCGGACAGGTTGTCACCCGTGTTGATGACGAAGTCGGGGCGCAGCCCCGCGAGCGACTGCAGCCAGTGCCGCTTCTTGCGCTGGCCGCCCACCATATGGATGTCGGAGACCTGGAGAACGCGCAGTGGCCGCATGCCCGCCGGAAGCACCGGCACCGTCACCCGCCGCAACCGGAACGAACGCACCTCGATCCCGGCCGCGTACACCACACCCGCGGCCGCCGCCGCGGTGATTGACAGAGGTACTCCGTATCGCGCGCGCATGGAACCCATCGTCGCAGACGTAGGCGGAGGGCCACAGTCCGCCTGCCGGCCCTTGCGGGGCAGGGGAAATGCGCAGGCACCCCACACGTCGTACCTGCGACACTGAACCCATGACCACGCTCAAGACCAAGCTGCAGGCAGACCTCAATGTCGCGATCAAGGCGCGCGACGAGCTGCGCTCCTCCACCCTGCGGATGACCATCGCGGCCGTCCAGAAGGAAGAGGTCGCGGGCAAGGAGAAGCGCGAGCTCTCCGACGACGAGGTGCAGAAGGTGATCACCCGCGAGGCGAAGAAGCGCCGCGAGGCCGCGGAGGCCTTCGCGCAGGGCGGGCGCACCGAGTCGGCCGAGCGCGAGAAGGCGGAGGGCGAGGTGCTCGCCGAGTACCTGCCGAAGCAGCTGAGCGATGACGAGCTGACGGCGATCGTGGCCCAGGCGGTCGGGGAGGCCAGGGCCGCGGGCGCCGAGGGGCCGCGCGCGATGGGCCAGGTCATGAAGCTGGCGAACGCGAAGGTGGCCGGCCAGGCCGAGGGCGGCCGCGTCGCCGCGGCGGTCAAGCAGGCGCTGGCGGGCTGAGTCCGGCCGACCACCGGGTCGTACGACGAAGAGGGCGCCCCCTGACCCAGGGGGCTCCCTCATCCGCGTACAGGCAAAGGGAGATCGGCCACGATCAGCGCGGCTCGGGCCACCCGCCGCCGTTGCCGCCGCCGTTGTCACCGCCGCCGTCGTTGCCGCCGATGATGCCGGGCGGCAGGCTGATGCCGGGGTCGGGATCGTCACCGCCCCCGCCGTTGCCGCCGCCACCGGGACGGCCGGGCTTGCCGTCGTCCCCGTCCTCGTCCTTGTCCTTGTCCTTGCGCGGGACGTCAGGGATGTGCACCCGGTTGAACTGCGGTGCTTCCTTGCCGGCCAGCGCACCGGTCATGGCGTCGCGCCAGATCGGACCGGGGACCTCACCGCCGAAGACCTTCTCGTGGTAGCGGCCGCCGATGGTGATGTACTCCATCTCGACCGTCTGGGTCGGGGAGCCGACCCAGACAGCGCCCGACATGTTCGGGGTGTAGCCCACGAACCAGGCGTTCTTGCGGAAGTCGGTGGTACCGGTCTTTCCGGCGTTGTCGCGCCCGCTCAGGCCCGCCCTGGCACCCGTACCGGAGTCGACCACGCCGCTCAGGAGCGAGTTGATGGAGTCGGCCGTCTGCACCGACATCGCCTGCTCGCAGGTCGACTTGGGCACCTCGAGCGCCTTGCCGTTCGCGTCCGTGATCGACTCGATGGCGACCGGCGAGCAGTACGTGCCGCGGTTGGCGAACGCCGCGTACGCGCTCGCCATGGTGAGCGGCGACATGCCGTTGGAGCCGAGGGTCAGCGCCGCGGGAGATTCGGGAAGCTGCTTGCCGTCGCCCTGCACGACATGCAGCTTGTTCGTCATCTCGGTGATCGGGCACATGCCGATATCGGCGATCATCTGGACGAAGTAGGTGTTGACCGACTTCTCCATCGCCTCCTTCAGCCCGTACGGTCCGACCTCGGCCTCGTTCTCGTTCTCGGCCATCTCGGACTTGACGTTCTTGTACGTGGTGTTGCAGCCGGTGATGGGGCTGGGGTACGGCATCTCGTACGGCGCCGGGTACACCTGGTTCAGCGGCTTGTTCTGCTCTATGGCCGCCGCGGCCAGGAAGGGCTTGAACGTAGAACCGGTCGGGAACCCGAAGTTGGACCCGCCCATCCGGTGGTCGACCGAGTAGTTGATCGTCGTCTCGTTCTTCTTGTCCTCGCCGCCGTAAGGCCGCGACTGCCCCATCGCGAGGATCTTGCCGCTGCCCGGCTCGACGATCGTGGCCGCGCCGGCCACCTTGTCCTTCTGGTAGACGTGGTCCTTCAGCGAGGCCTGCACGGACTCCTGCGCCTGCGGGTCGAGCGTGGTCTTGATCCGCAGACCGCCGCGGTTCCACTTCTCGACACGCTCCTCGCGGGTGTCGCCGAAGGTCGGGCTGTCGAGGAACGCCGTCTTGACGTAGTCGCAGAAGAACCCGGCGCCCTTCGTCGCGGTGATGCAGCCGTTCTGCGGCTTGGAGATCTTCAGCGCGATCTTCGATTCCTTGGCCTTGTCCGCCTCCTGCTGCGAGATGTCGCCCGTGGCGACCATCCGCTGCAGCACCACATTGCGGCGCTTGGTGGCCTCCTGCTCGTCGTTCACCGGGTCGTACCGGCTCGGCGACTGCACGATGCCGGCGAGCAGCGCGGCCTCCTGCAGGTTCAGCTTCTTGGCGGGCTTGGAGAAGTAGCGCTGCGAGGCGGCCTCGACGCCGTAGGCCTGCTGACCGAAGAACGTGATGTTCAGGTAGTTCTCGAGGATCTTCTTCTTGCCGAGCTTCTCCTCGACCTGGATCGCGAACTTCAGCTCGCGGATCTTGCGGCCGAGGGTCTGCTCGGTGGCCTCGCGGAACTTGGCCGGGTCGTCCATCGCCTCTTCGACGAAGACGTTCTTCACGTACTGCTGCGTGAGGGTCGAAGCACCCTGGGAGACACCGCCCGAGCGGGCGTTCTCGTTCACCGCGCGCAGGATGCCCTTGAGGTCGACCGCGCCGTGCTCGTAGAAGCGCGAGTCCTCGATCGCGACGATCGCCTTCTGCATGTACGGGGAGATCTCCTTGAGATCCACCAGCGTGCGGTCACGGGCGAAGACCGTCGCGATCGGGTTGTCCTTCGCGTCGGTGATCGTGGTGCGCTGCATCAGCGGAGGCTGCTTGAGATTGGCGGGGATCTCGTCGAATTCCTCGACCGATCCCTTGGCCGCGAGGCCCACCAGACCCGCCGCGGGGAGCGCGATGCCCGCAAGGACCGCGCCGGAGAGCACGCTGACGCCGAGGAACTTGGCGGCCTGCTGCGTCGGCGACAGTCCGCCACCCGAGAGCTTCTTACCCATGGGGGCAGCCTAATCCGTAGGTCTGTGCGTTCCGAGGGATCGGTCCGTCATCGGGATGTTCGACCTCGATCCGTAATGCCTGTGGCCTGTGACACGAGTGTGTTCCCGGGTACGGCTGCGGGCAGCGGCCAACGTTCCGATTCGCCGGACAGGCGTATAGGCGTTGGCCTAAGCTGCTCACAACTGTCACAGCAGTGCGGTCACGTATCAAGCCTCCGGCACCCCCGAAGACGCCGGAGCTCTGTCCGTTTCCGCCTCATGCGTCATCCGGCGCCCGTTGTGACCCAGCTGAACTGCCCCGATCTGTCGGGATAGTCACGCATGTCCGCGGCTCACTCCGTCGGGTGATCTGCCGCTTACGCATAGTCCGTTCGGGCCATTCAAGATTGGGCCCGAAGGGGGTGTTGCGCTGTGCCCACCTTCCGTAACGTCCTCAACTGGCGGCGGTGAATATGCCGCTGCCGCCGTGGGGGAGCCTCGATTCGGGAGAGGACGGCGCCGGCATGGGCTGGGTAGTTGACTGGAGTGCGCAGGCAGCCTGCCGCACTACTGATCCGGATGAACTGTTCGTACAAGGTGCGGCACAGAACAGGGCCAAGGCGGTGTGCACCGGATGTCCGGTGCGTACGGAGTGCCTGGCAGACGCCCTGGACAACCGTGTCGAGTTCGGTGTCTGGGGTGGAATGACCGAGCGGGAGCGGCGCGCATTGCTGCGCAGGCGGCCCACGGTCACCTCCTGGCGCCGGCTGCTCGAGACGGCCCGCAGTGAATATGAGCGCAGCACGGGACTGTTGCCCGTGGACGCGGAGGACAGCGAGACGTACGAGAGCTACGCCGCGGTGGGCTAGCGCCCTACTGCTGCCGGCGCAGCTGTTCATCGAAACAGCTGTTTCTTTACACAGCTTCGGCCGGTCGACCACCGGTCGCGAGCCGATGGCCGATGTCCCGCAGCCCCGCGAGATCGTGTACATCGCCGGGCAGCGCGGCCACCTCGGCCACCGCCACCTCGGGGTGGAGTGCGGTGAAGCGGTCACGCGTGCGCTGCTCACGGGAGAGCAGTCGCATCCGCTCGGCGTGCAAGCGCAGGAGTCCCGCGGTGAGTTCGGCCGCCGCGGGCAGGTCTGTGCCGTCGGATTCCGCTGTCGGGGAGTCCGACGCAGAGTCTGTTGAGGATGCCGGGGTTTCGGGAGAATCAAGGGGTTCGGGAGGGGTACGCACCTCTTCCTTCCCGCCCTCCTGATCCACAATGCCGCCCGTTTCATGATTTTCTACGGGGCCGTCCGGCGCCCCGAGCGCCTCCGCGGCGGCGAGCGCACGCTCCGCCGAGAGCCGCGCGGCACCGCTGCCGTGCACACGGTTGAGCACGAGCCCGGCGAGCGGCATACGGTCCGCCGCGAGCCGCTCCACGAAGTACGCGGCCTCGCGCAGCGCGTCCCGCTCGGGCGCGGCCACCACGAGAAAAGCCGTCCCCGGCGCCTGAAGCAGCCGGTACGTGGCATCGGCCCGGGTGCGGAAACCGCCGAACATCGTGTCCATCGCGGCCACGAAGGTCTGCACGTCCTTGAGGAACGGACCGCCGAGCAGCTTGCCGAGCGTGCCGGTCATCATCGACATTCCGACGTTCAGGAACTTCATCCCGGCCCGGCCGCCGACCTTCGCCGGCGCCATGAGCACCCGGATGAACTTGCCGTCCAGGAACGAGCCGAGCCGGCTCGGAGCGTCCAGGAAATCGAGGGCGGAACGCGACGGCGGCGTATCGACGACGATCAGATCCCACTCGTCGCGTGCGCGGAGCTGCCCCAGCTTCTCCATCGCCATGTACTCCTGCGTACCGGCGAAACCGGCCGAGAGCGACTGGTAGAAGGGGTTCTCCAGAATCGCCCGGGCCCGCTCGGCATCCGCGTGCGCCTCGACGATCTCGTCGAAGGTGCGCTTCATGTCGAGCATCATGGCGTGCAGTTCGCCGTCGCCCTCGATCTCCTTCACCCGGCGTGGAGTGTTGTCGAGCGAGTCGATGCCCATCGACTGGGCCAGGCGCCGGGCCGGATCGATGGTCAGGACGACCACCTTGCGGCCGCGCTCCGCCGCGCGAAGGCCGAGTGCCGCCGCGGTCGTGGTCTTGCCCACGCCGCCCGCGCCGCAGCACACGATGATCCGGGTCTTCGGGTCGTCGAGCAGCGGATCCACGGCGAGCGTGGGGGGAACGTCCAGCGTCATGAGACTCCCTGCCGGCGCAGAGTGGAGGCCAGGCGGTAGAGCCCGGCCAGATCGATGCCCTCGCTGAGGAACTCCAACTCGTGTACGGGAAGACCGGGTTCGGCCAGCTCGGCGCGCTGCTCCTGCTCCAGGGCGATCCGCTCGGCGTACTCCGCGGCCTGGGCGAGCAGCGGCTCGACCAGCTGTTCCGCGAGCCCGCCCTTGCGCGCACCGCCGAGCCCGGCCCGCGACAGCTCGCGCGCGATCTCGGTGCGCTTCACGCCGTCGGGCACGGGCCCGTCGAGCAGCGTGGGCCGCACCATGTTCATCAGGATCCGGCCGACCGGCAGCCCGGCCGCGCGCAGCTCGGCGACCCCGTCGAGGGTCTCCTGGACCGGCATCTCCTCGAGCAGCGTCACCAAGTGCACAGACGTTTCAGCGGACTTGAGGACCCGCATCACGGCCTGCGCCTGGTTGTGTATCGGCCCGATCTTCGCGAGGCCCGCGACTTCGCCGTTCACATTGAGGAAGCGGGTGATACGTCCGGTGGGCGGGGCGTCCATCACCACGTAGTCGTACGCGTACCGCCCCCGCTTGTCCTTGCGGCGTACCGCCTCGCAGGCCTTGCCGGTGAGCAGGACGTCGCGGACACCGGGCGCGATGGTGGTGGCGAAGTCGATGGCGCCGAGCTTGCGCAGCGCGCGGCCCGCGCCGCCGAGCCGGTAGAACATCTGGAGGTAGTCCAGCAGCGCCAGCTCGGCGTCGATGGCGAGGGCGTACACCTCACCGCCGCCCGGGGCGACCGCGATCTTCCGCTCCTCGTAGGGGAGCGCCTCCGTCTCGAAGAGCTGGGCGATGCCCTGCCGGCCCTCGACCTCGACGAGGAGGGTGCGTTTGCCCTCGGTCGCGAGGGCGAGCGCGAGGGCGGCGGCGACCGTCGTCTTACCGGTCCCGCCCTTGCCGCTGACGACCTGAAGCCTGCTCACGCCTTCGAGCGTAACCAGTACGCCGCGGTTGAATCCCGGGGGCTCCGCACCGTACGCGCGTCGAAGGACATCCGACGGGTCCCACCGCGGACCCGCGGCCCGCGCCGGGGCATTACGCTCGGCCCCATGACCAAGTACGAATACGCGACCGTGCCGCTCCTCGTGCACGCGACCAAGCAGATTCTGGACACCTGGGGCGAGGACGGCTGGGAGCTCGTCCAGGTCGTGCCCGGGCCGAACAACCCCGAGCAGCTCGTGGCCTACCTCAAGCGGGAGAAGCAGGCATGAGCGGCGCCGTCGAGGCCAAGCTGGCCGAGCTCGGCCTGAAGCTGCCTGGCGTCGTGGCGCCGCTCGCGGCCTACCAGCCCGCCGTTCAGTCCGGCGCCTACGTCTACACCGCGGGCCAGCTCCCGATGGTGGAGGGCAAGCTGCCGACGACCGGCAAGGTCGGCGGCGAGGTGACGCCCGAGGAGGCCAAGGACCTGGCCCGCATCTGCGCGCTCAACGCGCTCGCCGCGATCAAGTCCATCGCCGGCGACCTCGACCGCGTCGCGCGGGTCGTGAAGGTGACGGGCTTCGTCGCCTCCGCCACGGACT
Source organism: Streptomyces sp. N35 (assembly GCF_016464295.1). Taxonomy (NCBI): domain Bacteria; kingdom Bacillati; phylum Actinomycetota; class Actinomycetes; order Kitasatosporales; family Streptomycetaceae; genus Streptomyces; species Streptomyces sp. N35. Next base: position 58,898 of record NZ_JAEIMH010000026.1, read on the forward strand.
TCACCGGCCAGCCCGCCGTGATCAACGGTGCGAGCGAGCTGCTCGGCGAGGTCTTCGGCGACAAGGGTGTGCACGCGCGCAGCGCGGTGGGTGTGGCGGTGCTTCCGCTTGACGCTCCCGTCGAGGTCGAGTTCATCGTGGAGCTCGTGCAGGACTGAGGTCCTCTTCCGCTGGTACGAGCCTTCGGTCCCGGTCGGTTTCGACCGGGACCTTGGCGTTGGTGCGCCGGGGCAGGGGCAGTGTCTGCAGGAGGTTGTGTGGAGACAGGTGGGTTCGTCGTCCTCGTGGACCTGGACGACACACTGCTCCCGGACTGGAGCGCCGCCTGGGCGGCTGTTGAGGACACCCTGCACTCGGTCGGAGTGGAGCGTCCTTCGGAGGCCGTGCGGAGCGTGTTCGCCGCCGCCCGGTCCCGTTGGCGCTCAGGGCCGTACTTCGAGCGACTGAGAGACCTGGGGATCAGCTCTTGGGAGGCGCTTTGGGCGGATCTGACGCTCGTCTCGGTGCCGCAGGCGGCCGTGTGGGGGCAGCGGTACCGCGCGGAGGTCTGGGGCGAGGTGCTGCGCACCGCAGGCGTGGACGCAGATCGCGAGGATGCCGCGCGGCAGTTCGTGCGGCACCGGCAGGCGCTGGTGCGGCCCTTCCCGGGGGCGGCGGGGTTCGTGGCGCGGATGGCTCGCGACCACGAGGTCTGGTTGATCACGAATGGGGCTTCCCGGCTGCAGCGGCTCAAGCTGAGCCTCAGCGGTCTGGAAGAACACGTCGCCAGGGTGTTCGTCTCCTCGGAGGTCGGCTACGCCAAGCCGCATCCGGGGTTCTTCCAGGCTGTGAGCGACGCGTTCACCCGCGATCAGTCCGTGTGCCTCGTGGTGGGCGACAGTCTGGACAAGGATGTCCGCCCGGCGCTGGCCCGAGGATGGCCGGCGGTTCACCTGTGCGGCGACCCGGACGACAGCGACGGGCCCTGGACGCGCGTCAGCGTGATCGGTGAGGTTGTCCCTCCGTGTGCCCACGGTCCGGACCTCTCCTGAGGCAGGGGGCCCTCCGGCCCTGGTTCCGGTTCCGCCCCCACCCTGAGCCACCCCCGCCCTCGTACGAGATCGCCTGCCTCTCGAACATCGTCGCGCAAGCGGATAGCCTCCGCCCATGTCCAATGGCCAGTGGTACCCGCCGGAATGGCCCGACCGGATCAGGGCGCTCGCGAACGGTGAACTGACGCCCGCGACCCCCCGTCGGGCCGCCACCGTCCTGCTGCTGCGCGACGGTGAGCAGGGCGCGGACGTCTACATGCTGCGGCGGCGGACCTCGATGGCGTTCGCCGGCGGTGCGTACGCCTATCCCGGCGGCTCGGTCGATCCGCGCGACGACGACCGGCACGTCGACTGGGCAGGGCCCTCGCTCGCCACCTGGGCCGAGCGGCTCGGTGTCGCCGAGGCCGAGGCGCAGGCGATCGTGTGCGCGGCGGTGCGGGAGACCTTCGAGGAGGCGGGCGTGCTGCTCGCCGGGCCGACGGCGGACTCGGTCGTCGGTGACACGACCGGGGACGACTGGGAGGCGGACCGGGTCGCGCTCGTGGAGCGTGAGCTGTCCTTCGCCGAGTTCCTGGCGCGGCGCGGGCTCGTCCTCCGTTCCGATCTGCTCGGCGTCTGGGCGCGGTGGATCACGCCCGAGTTCGAACAGCGGCGGTACGACACGTGGTTCTTCGTGGCCGCGCTGCCGGAGGGGCAGCGGACGCGCAACGCGTCCACCGAGGCGGACCGCACGGTGTGGACCCGGCCGGCCGAGGCGGCGGCGGGCTACGACCGCGGCGAGCTGACGATGATGCCGCCGACGATCACGACGCTGCGGCAACTGGAGCCTTACGCCACGTCGGCCGACGCCCTGGCCTCATCGGCCAAGCGGGATCTGACGCCCGTACTGGCCCAGGCGCGCCTGGAGGACGGGGAGTTGGTGCTCTGCTGGCCCGGGCACGACGAGTTCACCAAGCGCATCGTGCTCAAGAGCGGCTCGGACGCATGACCGACGCGGCCGCCCTGCCGGGCCAGCCCCGCGGCGGGGTCCTCTCCGGGCCCGCCACCGCCCGGGCCGTCAACGTCCTCGCGCCGAACGCCAACGCGATGACCCTGGACGGCACGAACACCTGGCTCCTGTCGGAGCCGGACTCGCCGCTCGCCGTCGTCGTGGACCCCGGGCCGCTGGACGAGGGGCATCTGCGGCACGTCATCGCCACGGCCGAGAAGGCCGGCAAGCGCATCGCGCTCACGCTGCTCACGCACGGGCATCCGGATCATGCGGAGGGGGCGTCGCGGTTCTCGGACCTCACGGGCACGCAGGTGCGGGCGCTCGATCCGTCGCTGCGCCTCGGGGACGAGGGGCTTGCGGCCGGCGAGGCCCTGGAGGTGGGCGGCCTGGAGCTCAGGGTCGTTGCCACGCCCGGGCACACCTCCGACTCGCTCTGCTTCCATCTCCCCGCCGACCAGGCGGTCCTGACCGGGGACACGATCCTCGGCCGCGGCACCACGGTCGTCGCCCACCCCGACGGCCGGCTCGGCGACTACCTGGACTCGCTGCGCCGCCTGCGCTCCCTGACGGTGGACGACGGCGTGCATACGGTCCTGCCGGGCCACGGGCCGGTCCTCGAGGACGCTCAGGGCGCGGTCGAGTTCTACCTCGCCCACCGCGCGCACCGCCTGGCCCAGGTCGAAACGGCCGTGGAGAACGGGCACTTGACGTCGGCGGAGGTCGTGGCGGCGGTCTACGCGGACGTGGACCGCTCGCTGTGGCCGGCGGCGGAGCTTTCGGTGCGGGCGCAGTTGGAGTATTTGCGGGAGCACGGGCTGATCTAGGTCCGGGTGGTCCGACGGCCGGTGTTCCGGCCAACCCGCCGCCTGGGCGGGAACGGGTGGTCCGGCCAACGGGAACGGGTGTCCCGGCCAACGGAAACGGGGCCCGCCCCGAAGGGCAGACCCCGTCCACGTACAACCGGAGGCGCTCAGCGCGAGCGCTTCGCCAGACGTTCGACGTCCAGCAGGATCACCGCGCGGGCCTCCAGGCGGAGCCAGCCGCGGCCGGCGAAGTCCGCCAGAGCCTTGTTGACCGTCTCGCGCGAGGCGCCCACCAGCTGGGCGAGCTCCTCCTGCGTGAGGTCGTGCACGACGTGGATGCCCTCTTCGGACTGCACGCCGAAGCGGCGCGACAGGTCGAGGAGCGCGCGGGCCACACGGCCCGGCACGTCGGAGAAGACCAGGTCGGACATCTGGTCGTTGGTCTTGCGCAGGCGCCGGGCGACGGCGCGCAGCAGCGCGGCGGCCACCTCGGGGCGGGCGTTGAGCCAGGGCTGGAGGTCGCCGTGGCCGAGGCCGAGCAGCTTGACCTCGGTCAGCGCCGAAGCGGTGGCGGTACGCGGGCCCGGGTCGAACAGCGAGAGCTCACCGATGAGCTCACCGGGGCCGAGCACGGCGAGCATGTTCTCGCGGCCGTCGGGGGAGGTGCGGTGCAGCTTCACCTTGCCCTCGGTGACCACGTACAGGCGGTCGCCCGGGTCGCCCTCGTGGAACAGCGCGTCGCCGCGCGCGAGGGTCACCTCACTCATGGAGGCGCGCAGCTCAGCCGCCTGCTCGTCATCGAGCGCCGCGAAGAGCGGGGCGCGCCGCAGAACGTCGTCCACGAGTTCTCTCCTATGTCGTCCGGCTCCAGTGGGCTGTGGTGCCCATAGTGCAGGACGTAGCAAACAGTGTGATCAGTCACAACAAGTTTGCCGTACTGATGAGGTGTCCTGTGCGACTGGGGACCCAATCGGGGGTGGTTGGGTCAGTTCCGGCCATGTTCAGGGTGCTCTTCGTGCTACTCCGCAGAACTCCAACAGGCCGGTGAGAGCGCTGGCCAAGGGTGTACGGCGCCATGGTTGTGCGGAGTGATTCTGCTGTGGGCGAACGGGGCGAGAACGGATCGGCACCATTGCTGGAAAAGGGGCATAACGGGCAAAACTTACGGGCCCTGGGCTGAGGCATCCGGTGGTTTCCGGGCACTCCTATTCGTCGCGCCCGGCCAGCGGAATCGTCGCCGTGAGCACCGTCCCCTCCCCGGGCGCCGACTCCACCGCCAGCGTCCCGCCCAGCTGCCGCACCCGCGCCCGGATCGCCGGCAGTCCGTGCCCGCGCGACCCCTCGGGCGCGTCCGGCAGGGCGGCGGGATCGAAGCCGCGCCCGTCGTCGGCGACATCGAGCACCGCGCGGTCGTCGAGCGTGGTCAGCGTCAGGACGGCGGTCGTGGCCCGGGCGTGTTCCCGTACGTTCGCGAGCGCGCCCTGGGCGATCCGAAGGAGCGTCGACTGCACCCGCTCGGGCAGTTCGGAGCCGATCTGCCCCTCCGTGTGCACCAGGACCCGCAGCCGCTCGTCGCTCTCGCGCCCGGCCAGCGCCCGCAGCGCCTGCGGGAGTCCGCCCGACAGCGCCAGGTCGGCGGGGGCGAGGTCATGGACGAAGCGGCGGGCCTCGGCGAGGTTGTGCTCGACGATCTTCGTGGCGGCCCGTACGTGCCCGTGCGCCTTGGCCGGATCCCTGTCCCAGGTCCGCTCGGCGGCCTGAAGCAGCATCTGCTGGCTGGACAGCCCCTGCGCGAGGGTGTCGTGGATCTCCATCGACAGGCGCTGGCGCTCGGCGAGCGTGCCGGCCCGGCGTTCGGTGGCGGCGAGCTCGCGGCGCGTACGGATCAGATCGTCGATCAGCCGCCGCTGCCGGGACGCGAGACGCTTCATGTGCAGGAACACGGCGGTGGCGAACCCGGCGACCGCCGCGGGCCCGACCACCAGATCCAGGTCGAACCGGGGCGAGAGCGCCAGCTGCGCGATGATCACGAAGACGGTGAGCACCCCGACGAGCACACACGCGGCCACCGGCGGCAGGATCCGCAGGGCCGCGTAGATGAGCGGCACGGCCACCCACGCGAAGCTCGGCGCGAGCTCCACCAGGACGGCCCACACCACGACCACCGCGGCCAGCCACCCGACCCGCCAGGCCTGCGAGCGCCGCGCCGACGGGTCCGTGGTCGCGTACGCGTCGCGGCCGACCCCGGCCGCGTAGATCACGGCGAGGAGCGCGGCCAGGATGATGACCAGCGCGGAGTTGACCGTCGCCGGATGACGCTGGATGAACCGGATCAGGGCCGTCGCCTGCAGCACGAAGAACGTCAGATGCATGACGAGGCTCAGCCAGCGCGCGTCCGGATCGATCTCCTCCGGCTGCATACCGGCAGCGGTGGACGCCTCCTGTTCCGCGTGCACCGCACCCCTTCCGGCTGTCCGCCGCCTGCGGACCGCTTCGCCTGTCCGTCGCCTGTGGACCGCACGGACATTCTCATTTACGGAGGTATGCGGCGCACCAGCAGCCCGGCCGTCCCGCTCAACCACCCACCCGCTGTCAGCAGCTCCCCGTACGCTCTTGGCATGGCGAAAAGCGACAAGGAGCCGGGTGCCGCGGGCCCCCCGGTGATCAGGAAGGCCAAGCCGGCACAGACCCGGACCGGCCTGGTGCGTCAGGCGCGCAAGATCAACCGGGCGCTCGCCGAGGTCTATCCGTATGCCCACCCGGAGCTGGACTTCGAGAATCCCTTCCAGCTCCTGGTCGCCACGGTGCTTTCGGCGCAGACCACGGACCTGAGGGTCAACCAGACGACGCCGGGCCTGTTCGCCAAGTACCCGACCCCCGAGGACCTGGCCGCGGCCAACCCGGAGGAGGTCGAGGAGCTGATCCGCCCTACGGGGTTCTTTCGCGCCAAGACCCGTTCGATCATGGGCCTGGCCAAGGCCCTGCGCGACGAGCACGGCGGTGAGGTCCCCGGCCGCCTGGAGGACCTGGTCAAGCTGCCGGGCGTCGGCCGCAAGACGGCCAATGTCGTCCTGGGCAATGCCTTCGGCGTCCCGGGCATCACCGTCGACACCCACTTCGGCCGGCTCGTACGGCGCTGGAAGTGGACCGACAGCGAGGACCCCGAGAAGATCGAGGCGCTGATCTGCGAGATCTTCCCGAAGAGCGACTGGACGATGCTGTCGCACCGGATCATCTTCCACGGCCGCCGTATCTGCCACGCCCGCAAGCCCGCCTGCGGCGCCTGCCCGATCGCCGCGCTCTGTCCTTCGTACGGAGAGGGCGAGATCGATCCGGAGAAGGCGAAGAAGCTGCTCAAGTACGAGAAGGGCGGCTTCCCGGGCCAGCGCCTCAAGCCCCCGCCGGACTATCCGGGCCGGGCCGCGCCTCCGATGGGAGCTGTGTGACAGGGGAACGATCGGGTGTGGTCCGGCCGTTGAGGGGTCCGTACGGGGGTGACGCGTGACGCATTCAGGCAGGGCGCAGACAGGCGGGGCGCAGACAGGGAGTTCCTACGGCGGGGAGGTCCTCGTCTCGCGCGAGGGGCTGCCCGAGTGGCTGACCCCCGTGGCGAAGGCCGCCGAGACGGTCGAGCCGAAGCAGCTCAGCCGGTTTCTGCCGCCCGAGAGCGGAGCGGGACGGCAGTCGGCGGTCCTGATCCTGTTCGGCGAGGGCGAGCAGGGTCCCGAGCTGCTGCTCATGGAGCGGGCCAGTTCGCTTCGCTCGCATGCCGGGCAGCCCTCGTTCCCCGGCGGCGCCCTCGACCCGCAGGACGGTGATCCGGCCGGTGACGGTCCGCTGCGCGCCGCCCTTCGTGAGGCCGAGGAGGAAACCGGACTCGACCCCGCGGGCGTCCAGATCTTCGGGGTGCTGCCGAAGCTCTACATCCCGGTGAGCGGTTTCGTCGTCACCCCCGTCCTTGGGTGGTGGCGCGAGCCGACGCCGGTCGGTGTGGTGGATCCGGCCGAGACGGCCCGGGTGTTCACGGTTCCCGTGGCACATCTCACGGCTGCCGAGCACCGGGTGACCTCGGTCCATCCGCGCGGTCACCAAGGTCCCGCATTCCTCGTCGGTGACGCTCTGGTCTGGGGTTTTACGGCCGGTGTGATCGACCGGATCCTGCACTACGCGGGCTGGGAAAGACCTTGGGACCGCACAAAGCAGGTCCCTCTCGACTGGCGCGCATGACAGGCTTGGCACTTGCGCTTGTCCGGGTCCCACCCGGGGGAGGCACCGGGACACGCCCCGAAAAGGGCCCCGGAGTAGATGTTCCACGGCTGATCAGGGATCAGGGGTCCGGACGCACAGATCCGGAAGCCCGGAGCCCGGAGTCAGAGATCAGCCCCGACGGCCGAGGAGTGGCGACTGTGACGCGAGGCGAGGCGTGATTCGGTGAACGTGCTCGACATCCTGCTCCTGGTCGCCGCCGTGTGGTTCGCCATCGTGGGCTACCGCCAGGGCTTCGTCGTCGGCATCCTCTCGGTGCTCGGCTTCCTGGGCGGCGGCCTCGTCGCGCTCTACGTACTGCCGGTGATCTGGAAGCAGTTCACCGAGGAGCAGGCGGGCACGACGGCCGTGGTCGTCTGGGTCGTGGTCGTCATCGTCTGCGCCTCCGTCGGCCAGGCCTTCACCACCCACCTGGGCAACAAGCTGCGCCGCTACATCACCTGGTCACCCGCGAGAGCCCTGGACGCCACGGGCGGCGCCGTGGTCAACGTGCTCGCGCTGCTCCTCGTCTCCTGGCTGATCGGCTCGCTCCTGGCGGGCACGACCATGCCGACGGTGGGCAAGGAGGTCCGTAACTCCAAGGTGCTCAACGGGATCGACCGCGCCCTGCCGGGCCAGGCCGACACCTGGTTCACCAACTTCCGCTCGGTGCTCGCGCAGAACGGATTCCCGCAGGTCTTCAGCCCGTTCGCCAACGAGCCGATCACCGAGGTCCGCCCGCCCGACCCCAAGCTCGCCGGCAGTCCGGTCGCCGCCCGCGCGAAGGGTTCCATCGTCAAGGTGCTCGGCACCGCGAGCAGTTGCAGCAAGGTCCTCGAAGGCAGCGGCTTCGTCTTCGCCGACCGCCGCGTGATGACCAACGCGCATGTGGTCGGCGGCGTCGACGAGCCCACCGTCCAGATAGGCGGCGAGGGCAAGCGCTATGACGCCACGGTCGTGCTCTACGACTGGAAGCGCGATATCGCCGTACTCGACGTACCGCAGCTGGACGCACGCCCGCTGCAGTTCACCGACCGCGACGCCGGTACCGGCGACAGCGCGATCGTGGCCGGCTTCCCGGAGAACGGCGGGTATGACGTCCGCTCGGCCCGTATCCGCGCCCGGATCGACGCCAGCGGACCGGATATCTACCACCGCGGCAATGTGCGCCGCGACGTCTACTCGCTGTACGCGAACGTCCGCCAGGGCAACTCCGGCGGCCCGCTGCTCACCCCGGACGGCAAGGTCTACGGCGTGATCTTCGCCAAGTCCCTGGACAGCGCGGACACCGGCTATGCGCTCACGGTGGACGAGATCCGCGACGACATCAGCGCGGGCCGCACCGCCAACCAGCAGGTGGACAGCCAGGGGTGTGCGCTGTAGGTCGCGCGTGTGGGCGCGGTGAGCGGCGCAGGGGTGTGCGCTGCGAGCCGCGCTTGTACGGGGGCTTCAGGCCCTGGTCGTATGCCGCAGCCTGGCCGACACCCAGCGGGCGCGGCGGCGCAGGATACGGGGGATCCCGATAGCCACTTGGTGGGACCGGTGACCCTGGCCCTGTGGGCCGCCTCCCTGAAACGGGTTCAGCTCCGAAGACCCGGGAGCCGAGCGGCGGTTGCGTGCTGCGTCACTGTAGTCGTGCGTCCAGCCCATACCCCGACGTCTGCCCGTGCCTCATGGTCGGTAACCACACGAGCGCCACTCAATTGGCTTATGCGCGGGGCAAAGGCCGTTCGATGCACAGGTGTTCGCCCGTGCCTCACCGGTCCGGCTCAGGGTCCTTCAGCCACTCGACGAGCTCCTTGGAGAAGGCCGCCGGGTCCTCTTCGTGCGGGAAGTGCCCCAGACCGTCGAACAGCCGCCAGCGGTACGGGGCTTCGACGTACTCGCCCGAGCCCGCCGCGCTGCGCGTACGCAGCACCGGGTCGAGCGAACCGTGCAGATGCAGCGTGGGCACGCGCACCGGCCGCTTCATCCGCCGGTTGAACTGGATGCCGTCCGGCCGCGCCATCGACCGCACCATCCACCGGTACGGCTCGATCGAGCAGTGCGCCGTCGACGGAATGCACATGGCCTTGCGGTACGTGTCCACCGCCGCGTCGTCCGGAAGCCGCGGCCCCGACCAGTCCCGGATCAGCTCGCCGACCAACGCGCCGTCGTCCGCGACCAGTTGCCGCTCCGGCAGCCACGGCCGCTGAAAGCCCCAGATGTACGAGCCGGCCTTGGTCTGCCGTATGTCCCCGAGCATCGCCGAACGCCACCGTCGCGGATGCGGCATCGAGGAGACCGCGAGCCGGCGCACCAGCTTGGGGCGCATCACGGCCGCGGTCCACGCGAGATACCCGCCGAGGTCATGACCGACGAGCGCGGCGTCCGGCTCGCCGAGGGACCGTACGACTCCGGTGATGTCGAGCGCGAGGTTCGCCGGGTCGTAACCGCGCGGTGTGCGGTCGCTGCCGCCGACGCCGCGCAGATCCATCGCGACCGCGCGGAAGCCGGCCTCGGCGAGCGCGGGCAGCTGATGGCGCCAGGTCCACCAGTACTGCGGAAAGCCGTGAAGCAGCAGGACGAGCGGTCCGTCGCCCATCTCGGCGATATGGAAGCGGGCCCCGTTCGCCGCGACATCTCGGTGGGTCCAGGGGCCGTCCAGGCGCACAACCGAAGTCGCGGAAGGGTCCGTCATGAAGTCGAGCGTGCCACAGGCTTGGCGTCCTCGACCGCGCGGGTCAGTTCACCCCTGGCCGGGGCGGTGACGGAGCGCGGATGCGGCTTGACGTTGCCGAGCACGGCGGCGGTCTCCTTGGCGGAGGCGGCGACCTTCTGGGGGCCCTTGGCCTTCGCGGTCTTCTTGGCCATGATCACGCCGATCAGCGCGAGCAGCCCGGCGAGCAGCACGCTCGCCAGGAAGGAGAGCCCGAAGCACCAGACGAGGTTCCAGCCGCCGTTTCCGTTGTGGCCCCCCGTCCAGGTGTTGATCGCGTAGGCCAGGACGAAACTCAGCATCGGCAGCGAGAAGATCAGCACCGCGAGCGCGGCGATGAACGCTCCGCCGCTGGTCGCGCCACGCTTCACATCCGTCCGCAACTGGGCCTTGGCCAGCGCGATCTCGTCATGGATCAGCGCGGACATCTCACTGGTCGCCGAGGCGACCAGCTGTCCCAGGCTGCGGTCGGCGCCGTCGGATGCGCTCATCGCGTACTCCCTCTTCAGATCTGGCGTTACGGCAATGTCAGATCATGCCGGACTGCCGCCCTCACCGCTTCCCGCGGGGCCCGGTTCGCCGCCCGGGACGGGGCTCAGTTCGGCGAGGCGACGGTGCTCGGCGGCCTTCTTCTCGTAGATCGCGGCCATGCGGAGGTGGTACTCGGGGTTGTCCTGCTCGTAGATGTCCGGGATCCCGTCCAGGTCATCGTCGCGCTCCTCGTGCTCGACCAACGCGCGGTACTTGGCGTTCCGCAGCTTCAGCAGGACCGTCGCGAGCACCGCGGCGATCAACGAGCCGATCAGGACCGCGGCCTTGATCTCGTCCGTCAGCACCGTGTCGCCCTTGAAGGCGAGTTCGCCGATCAGGAGCGAGACCGTGAAGCCGATACCGGCCAGTGAGGCGACCGCGAACACATCGGGCCAGGACAGGTCCTCGCTCAGCTCCGCCCTGGTGAAGCGGGCCGCGAGCCACGTACCGCCGAAGATGCCGACCGTCTTGCCGACCACCAGACCGAGCACCACACCGAGCGTCTCGGGCTGGGTGAACACATCACCGATCGCCTTGCCGGAGACCGAGACACCCGCGGAGAACAGCGCGAACAGCGGCACCGCGAGCCCGGCCGACAGGGGACGTACGAGGTGCTCGATGTGCTCGCCGGGGGAGTGCCGCTCGTCGTCCCTGCGGCTGCAGCGCAGCATCAGGCCCATCGCGACACCCGCGATGGTGGCGTGCACGCCGCTGTTGTACATCAGGCCCCAGATCACCAGGGCGAGCGGAACGTAGATGTACCAGCCTCGTACGCCCTTACGGAGGAGCAGCCAGAAGACGGCCAGGCCCACGACGGCGCCGCCGAGGGCCGCGAAGTTCAGCGAGTCCGTGAAGAAGACCGCGATGATCATGATCGCGAAGAGGTCGTCGACCACGGCGAGCGTGAGCAGGAAGGCGCGCAGCGCGGACGGCAGCGAGGTGCCGATCACGGCGAGTACGGCGAGCGCGAACGCGATGTCGGTCGCGGTGGGTACGGCCCAGCCGTCCATCGCGCCGTCGCCGAGCACATTGGTCAGGACGTAGACCAGCGCGGGCACGGCCATACCGCAGAGCGCGGCGACCACCGGCAGGATCGCGGCCTTGGGGTCGCGCAGATCGCCGGCGACCAGCTCACGCTTCAGCTCGATACCGGCGACGAAGAAGAAGATGGCGAGCAGCCCGTCGGCCGCCCAGTGCTCGATCGAGAGGTCGAGGCCGAGCGCCGAGGGCCCGATGTGGAAGTTGCTCACCGAGTGGTAGCTGTCGCTGATCGGGGTGTTCGCCCAGACCAGCGCGACGACGGCGGCGATGAGGAGCAGCACACCGCCGACGGTCTCGGTCCGCAGGGCGTCCGCGACGAAGGTCCGCTCGGGCAGGGAGAGCCTGCCGAGAACCTTGCGGTTGTTCTTGCTGGGCGCGGCCACGGGAATCCTCCGGGTCGGTACGGCAACGACGGATCGCTGAATGCAGTCGCCGACCAGACTTCCCGGCACACCCTGTGTTCTTGTCGCGGTTTTTACGCGGCCTCTACGGTACAGGGTGCCCGCAAGGGTGAATCTGGCGATCTTCACTTTACGCACGAAAAGGGCACTCAGCGCGGCGCTGAGTGCCCTCTCGCGTACGTACGGAGGCCGGTCGTCCGGCCGGCAGGTCAGTCCTCCGAACCCGCCGACGGCAGCTTCGTCTGGATCAGGTCCATCACCGAGGAGTCGGTCAGTGTGGTGACGTCACCGAGCTGCCGGTTCTCGGCGACATCGCGCAGCAGACGCCGCATGATCTTGCCCGAGCGGGTCTTCGGCAGCTCCGCCACCGGCAGGATCCTCTTCGGCTTGGCGATCGGGCCGAGCGTCGCGCCCACGTGGCCTCGCAGCTCGCCCACGAGGTCGGCGGTCTCCGAGGCCGTACCGCGCAGGATCACGAAGGCCACGATCGCCTGACCGGTGGTCTCGTCGGCCGCGCCCACGACCGCCGCCTCGGCGACCGACGGGTGCGAGACGAGCGCGGACTCGACCTCGGTGGTGGAGATGTTGTGGCCGGACACCAGCATCACGTCGTCGACCCGGCCGAGCAGCCAGATGTCGCCGTCGTCGTCCTTCTTGGCGCCGTCGCCGGCGAAGTACTTGCCCTCGAAGCGCGACCAGTAGGTGTCGATGAACCGCTGGTCGTCACCCCAGATGGTGCGCAGCATCGACGGCCACGGCTCGGTGAGCACCAGGTAGCCACCGCCGCCGTTCGGCACCTCGTTGGCCTCGTCGTCGACGACCGTCGCCGAGATGCCGGGGAGCGCGCGCTGGGCGGAGCCCGGCTTGGCCTCGGTGACGCCCGGCAGCGGCGAGATCATCATCGCGCCGGTCTCCGTCTGCCACCAGGTGTCCACGACGGGGGTGCGGTCGCCGCCGATGTTCTTGCGGTACCAGACCCAGGCCTCGGGGTTGATCGGCTCACCGACCGAACCGAGGACCCGCAGCGAGCTCAGGTCGAACTTCGCGGGGATGTCGTCCCCCCACTTCATGAACGTCCGGATCGCGGTGGGCGCCGTGTAGAGGATCGTGATGCCGTACTTCTGCACGATCTCCCAGAAGCGGCCCTGGTGCGGGGTGTCCGGGGTGCCCTCGTACATGACCTGCGTGGCGCCGTTCGCGAGCGGCCCGTAGACGATGTACGAGTGCCCCGTCACCCAGCCGACGTCGGCCGTGCACCAGTAGACATCGGTCTCCGGCTTGAGGTCGAAGACGGCGTGATGCGTGTACGCGGCCTGCGTGAGGTAGCCGCCGGAGGTGTGCAGGATGCCCTTCGGCTTACCCGTCGTCCCCGAGGTGTAGAGGATGAACAGCGGGTGCTCGGCGTCGAAGGCCTCGGGGGTGTGCTCGGCGGACTGGCCGTCGACCAGCTCGTGCCACCACACGTCGCGTTCCGCGTTCCAGGCGATGTCCTCCTGGCCGGTGCGGCGCACGACGAGGACGTGCTCGACGTTGTCGACCTTCTCGACGGCGGCGTCCACGGCGGGCTTGAGCGCGGAGGGCTTGCCCCGGCGGTAGCCGCCGTCGGAGGTGATGACGACCTTGGCGTCGGCGTCCTGGATACGGGTGGCGAGCGCGTCGGCCGAGAAGCCGCCGAAGACCACCGAGTGTGCGGCGCCGACGCGGGCGCAGGCCAGCATCGCGACCGCGGTCTCCGGGATCATCGGCATGTAGATCGCGACCCGGTCGCCGGCCTGCACGCCGAGCGAGGTCAGGGCGTTGGCCGCCTTGGAGACCTCGTCCTTGAGCTCGGCGTAGGTGATCGCCCGGCTGTCGCCCGGCTCCCCCTCGAAGTGGATGGCGACGCGGTCGCCGTTGCCGGCCTCGACATGGCGGTCGACGCAGTTGTACGCGACGTTCAGCTTGCCGTCGGCGAACCACTTCGCGAAGGGCGGGTTCGACCAGTCGAGCGTCTCGGTCGGTTCGGTGGCCCAGCTGAGGCGGCGGGCCTGCTCGGCCCAGAAGCCCAGCCGGTCAGCCTTGGCCCGCTCGTACGCCTCCGCGGTGACGTTGGCGTTCGCGGCCAGGTCGGCGGGCGGCGCGAACCTGCGCTCTTCCTTGAGCAGGTTGGCCAAGGATTCGTTGCTCACGACATCTCCCTTACGGAGTTCTGCCCGGGGGGCGGCCGTTGTGTCCCAGACCACAGCTCATCAGACGGACCCTCCTGGTGACAAGGGCCTACGGCTGATTGGTTTAGACCTGTGTGAGGGTGTGGCGAGGGTGTGGCTCCATGCTCCGGAGCCACACCCTGGCACGTAAGGGAGAGGGATTCGGTTCAACCGCGCCCGGCGGCGGGCCTCAGCCGGCCGTCGTGGTCACTGCCTGCGGCGACGCCTCCTGGACGGCCGTCACGCGGTCGAAGAGCCGGTCGGGTTCGGCGAGCAGATAGGCCTGGGCCTCGCCGACGTGGAAGTACATCCCGTGCAGTTCGAGCCGGCCCTCGTCGAGCCCGCGGGCCACCGCGGGATGGGCCCGCAGATGCTCCAGCTGCTGCACCACGTTGGTCAGGCACAGCTGCTCGACCGCATCGGCCGGCTGCCGCCCCGCGAGCCGCGCCGAGGCGTGCTCCTTGCCCGCCATCCGCTCCAGGCTCGGCCGCCCGTGCCTGAGCCAGCGCCGCAGCGGTGAATCGGCCCCGCCCGGCGGGGTGTTGAGCAGCGCCTGCATCGCTCCGCATCCGGAGTGCCCGCACACGGTGATCGACCGCACCTGCAGGACGTCCACGGCGTACTCGATCGCCGCGGCCACCGAATCGTCACCGCTCTCCGCACCCGGCAGGGGCACCAGATTGCCCACATTGCGTACGACGAAGAGGTCGCCGGGACCGCTCGACGTGATCATCGAGGTGACGAGCCGCGAATCCGCGCAGGTCAAGAAGAGCTGCTGCGGCTGCTGCCCTTCCCGCGCGAGCCGTGCGAGCTCGCCGCGTACGAGCGGGGCGGTGTTGCGCTGGAACGCGCTGATCCCGCTGGCCAGTTGACGCGTCCCGTGCGCCTCGGTCCGCTCGGGCGTACAGCTGTGGTTGCGCCAGGGGGTCCAGGGCCCGCAGCACGCGTGGTCCTCCTCCGCACCGCGCCGGCCCTTGCCGTGCGCGGGCGCGGCCAGCGGGCCGGAACGCCCGGTGAGCTCCGCCTTCCCGCCGCGCGCCGCATGCGCGTCCTGCCAGTCCTGCAGCGTCTCGAACGCGGCATGGTCCATGAACGACCCGTCGATCTCCACCACGGCATCGGACCCGTGCGGCACCTGGTGCAGCGCCCGGCTCAGCCGCGGCACGGCCAGGAAGGTCAACTGCCCGCGCACCCGCACATGGTGGACGCCCTCCCGCTCCTCGTACGTGATCCTCGTCCGCGCGAGGCGGTGCAGCGCGACGGCGACGGCGACCGCGACCCCGACGGCCACGCCCTCGAGCACGCCGAAGAAGACGACACCGGCCGTCGTCACCGCGTACACGAGGACCTCGCGATGGCGGGTGACGGTGCGGATGTGGTTGATCGAGACCATCTGGATGCCGATCGCCATCACCAGAGCGGCGAGCGAGGCCAGCGGGATCAGGTCGAGCACAGGCACGAGCAACAGCGCCGCGATGATGATCCAAAGCCCGTGCAGCATCGTGGAGTTACGGCTCACGGCGCCGGCCCGGACGTTCGCCGTACTGCGCACCGCGACACCGGTGATCGGCAGCCCGCCGAGCGCGCCGGAGGTGATGTTCGCCAGCCCCTGCCCGCGCAGTTCGCGATCGAGATGCGCACGCGGCACCGGCATGGCGTCACGCCGCGCGGAGGCCAGCTTGTCGGTGGCGACCGCGGAGAGCAGCGATTCGACGCTGCCGACCAGCGTGATCGTCAACACCGCGGCGATCAGGCCGAGTACGGGCCCGTCGGGCAGCCCGACGAGCGCGTGATTGCTCCACGACGGCAGGTCCACCCGCGGCAGGTTCAGGCCGGCGAACGCGGCCACGGCGGTGGCGGCAGCGACGGCCGCGAGCGCGGCGGGGATCTTCCGCAGCATCCGTCCCGGCGTTCCGGGGATACGGGGCCAGGCCAGCAGCACGAGGAGGGTGAGCGCGCTCATCGACAGCGCGGCGGGGTGGATGTCCGCCAACTGGCTCGGCAGTTCACGGACGTTGTCGACCACAGAGCTGTGCGGCGAGCCGCCGAGCACGATGTGCAGCTGGGCGACGGCGATGGTGATGCCGATACCGGCCAGCATGCCGTGCACGATCGCGGGGCTCACGGCGAGCGCGGAACGGGCCACGCGCAGATACGCCAGGCCCAGCTGGGCGAGCCCGGCAAGCACGGTGATCGCGCAGGTGGTGCGCCAGCCGTACTGCTGGATCAAGTCGGCGGTGACCACGGTGAGTCCGGCCGCGGGGCCGGACACCTGGAGCGGTGAGCCGCCGAAGCGGCCCGCCACCAGACCTCCGACGGCGGCGGCCACCACACCCGCCCGGCGGGGGGGGCCGGGGGGCCGGGCGGGGGCGCGGGGCAGCGGCAGCGCCGTCCGAAAGACGGCAATCGAGGCGGACACATCGGCGCCCGCCAGATGGAACCGGCGGCGACCCGCCTTGGGCGGTCCGCTTCGAGGGGGGCCGGACGAAGAGCTGTCGGTACGGGTGGGGACGCAGGCGGACATAGGTTCCCGTCTCCTCCGGGGCTACGCGGTCGCTAGGGGTCCCCCGATGCCATGGATCGGGGTGGGCGCGGCCGTGGGTCACGGCGTACAGCGGCGGGACTTTCTCAACTGTCGGTAAACGGATCGTAATGGAGAGTAAAGAGCTCAGCCGGATTATCGGGGCAAATGGGGTAATCATTCACCTCCACGAGTGAATGGGTAGATTCATCGGCTTGTCGTACCAATTCACCGTCTTTTGCATGCGACCTTGGCCGCGCCCCAACCCCCGACCACCCGAGATCCGAAGGAAGTAGGTGGGCGCATGGCCGCCACCAAGAGGCTCGCCGCGTGCCTGGCCGCGAGCACGGCACTTGCCGTGGCGCTGGCCGGCTGCTCGAGCGGAGAGTCCGGCGAAGGCGTCAAGAAGAAGGGCGCCGCCGGTGCGCAGAACGCCCCGAAGGTCCCCGCGCCGGGCAGCGTGATGCGCCCGATCGGTGACGGCTCGACCGCGTACACCGGAAGCCAGCCGAACCTGGCCGAGCCCGAGCGCCTCAAGCCGGGCCAGAAGCCCCCGCAGTTCGTGGTCTTCTCCTGGGACGGCGCCGGCGAGGACAGCCAGAAGCTCTTCTCGCACTTCCGCAAGGTCGCCAAGGCCAACAACGCCACCATGACGTACTTCCTCAGCGGCGTGTATCTGCTGCCGGAGGACAAGAAGGAGCTGTACGAGCCCCCGCAGCACTCACCGGGCCGCTCGGACATCGGCTTCGGCGACGCCCAGGGGATCAAGGACACCGTGGAGCAGCTGCGCGGCGCCTGGCTCGAGGGCAACGAGATCGGCACCCACTTCAACGGTCACTTCTGCGGCAAGGGCGGCGGAGTCGGCGAGTGGTCGGTCGAGGAGTGGAAGCACGAGATCGCGGAGGCCAAGTCCTTCGTGAAGGGCTGGAAGACCAACTCCGGTGCGGTGAAGGCCGCTGCGCTCCCGTTCGACTACGACAAGGAGCTGATCGGCGCCCGTACCCCCTGCCTGGAGGGGCAGAAGAACTTCACGCGCGCCGCCCGCGAGCTCGGCTTCCGCTACGACACCAGCGGCGTCAACGACCAGATCTGGCCCAAGAAGAAGCAGGGCCTGTGGGATCTGTCGATGCAGCTGGTGCCGGTCCCCGGCCGCAAGTTCGAGACGCTGACCATGGACTACAACTTCATGGTCAACCAGTCGGGCTCCACGACCCAGGGCGACCCGTCCATGCATGAGTACTGGGGCAACCAGATGCGCGACGGCCTGCTCGCGGGCTTCGACCGCGCGTACAACGGCAACCGCGCACCGCTGATCATCGGCAACCACTTCGAGTCCTGGAACGGCGGCACGTACATGCGTGCCATCCAGGAGACGATCGAGCGCGTCTGCACCAAGCGCGACGTCCGCTGTGTCTCCTTCCGTCAGCTGGTGGACTGGCTGGACGCCCAGGACCCGCAGGTCCTCGAGAAGATGACCACGCTGAAGGTGGGCCAGACACCGAAGGAAGGCTGGGCGGCCTTCCTGTCCGGTCAGCAGCCCGCCCCGGCCCCCAAGGGTGTACCGGGCGCGCCGGCCGCGAAGCCGGCGCGCGAGCACGGTTCAGCTCACTGACAACGCCACACGCTCGTCAGCTCACTGAGAACGCGGCACGCTCGTCAGCTCACTGAGAACGCGGCACGCTCGTCGAGTACGAAGCCGGGGTCGATCTGGTCCGCCAGGTCGGCCCCGGCTTTCGCGTTGCCCCAACTCGCCGCGTTCTTACGGTGGAAGTGCACCATCTGCCGGGTGTACCGCTCCCAGTCGCGGCGCTCGTACGCGGCGTCGGCGACCGTACGCATCGTCTCGAGGGCGGCCCGGTTGGGCGCTTCGAGGAGCTCGAACCGGGGCGGCCGGCCCTTCTCCATCGCGCGCACCCAGTCCGAGTGCCCCACGGTCACGAGCAGGTCGTCGCCGACTTCCTCGCGCAGGAAGTCGATGTCGTCCTGCCCCTGCACCTTGTTGCCCACGACCTTGAGGGCGACGTCGAAGTCGCGGGCGTACTCCTTGTACTGCCGGTAGACCGAGATGCCCTTGCGGGTGGGCTCCGCGATCAGGAACGTCATGTCGAAGCGGGTGAACATGCCGGAGGCGAAGGAGTCGGAGCCGGCCGTCATGTCGACGACCAGGAACTCGTCGCGGGCGTCGACGAGATGGTTGAGGCAGAGCTCCACCGCCCCGACCTTCGAGTGGTAGCAGGCGACCCCGAGATCGGATTCGGTGAAAGGCCCTGTGACCATCAAACGGACGCTGCCGCCGTCGAGTTGCAGCTCGCGGGCGCAGCTTTCGTAGACCGGGTTGTCCTCCCGGATCCGCAGCAGACGCGAACCCTCGCCGGGCGGCGTCGTCTTGATCATCGTCTCGGCCGAGGCGATCCGCGGGTTGCTGCCGCGCAGATAGTCCTTGATGAGCGGCAGCCGCGCACCCATCGCGGGCAGCGACGAGGCTTCCTCCTCGTCGAGCCCGAGTGCGGCACCGAGGTGCTGGTTGATGTCCGCGTCGACGGCGATGACCGGGGCGCCCGTGGTGGCGAGGTGGCGGATGAAGAGGGAGGACAACGTGGTCTTGCCGCTGCCGCCCTTCCCGACGAAAGCAATTTTCATGTTCACCAAGCGTAGTGGAGTGAGTGCACTGCGCATCCGGTTCGCGTGAAGAAGACCACTCCTTCGTGGGGCGGGCGGCTTTGCTGCGTAGGGTCTTACTCATGAGTACTGCCGACCCGCTCGCCACTCTCGGCGCGCTGCCCACCGTGGCCGATTCCGTGGACTCCGTACGCAAGGCCGTGGACCGGGTCTACGGGCACCGGGTCATGCGGCGGCGCAGCCATGCGGTCACGTCCGAGGCGGCGCTGCGCGGTGCGCGCGGTTCGGCCGCGCTGGCCGGTGCGGACTGGGCCCTGGAGGAGGTGCGGCGGCGCAGCGACTTCAGCGGCGACGACGAGGCGCGCGCGGTCGGCGCGGCGCTGCGCCTGACGGCCGAGGCGGGTCAACTCCTGTCCATCTGGCGCCAGTCGCCGCTGCGGGTCCTGGCCAGGCTGCATCTCGTGGCGGCGGGCACCCAGGACGACACGGTGGGACGCCCGCGCCAGAAGGGTGAACCGGTCGACGAGCCGCTGATCGAACTCGAGCTGCCGGACGCGGACGAGGTGGCCGGCCGTCTCGACGGGCTCGCGCAGCTGGTCATCGCGGGCAGCGCGGCGCCGGCGATCGTCACGGCCGCCGTGGTGCACGGCGAACTGCTGGCGCTGCGGCCCTTCGGCGCACACAACGGCCTGGTCGCGCGGGCTGCCGAGCGGATCGTTCTCGTCGGCAGCGGCCTCGACCCCAAGTCGATCTGCCCGGCCGAGGTCGGCCATGCGGAGCTCGGGCGTGCGGCCTATGTGGCGGCCCTTGAGGGGTATGTCTCGGGTACGCCGGAGGGCATGGCGGCCTGGATCGGGCACTGTGCCAAGGCGGTTGAGCTGGGAGTGCGGGAGTCGACGGCCGTCTGCGAGGCGCTTCAGCGGGGCGCGGCCTGAGGTCCCTGCAAAGGAGTCGGGAGTCCCTGCACAACGGACGCGGGGTAGAGAGTCCCTGCACAACGACGCGGGGCAGAGAGTCCCTGCAAAGGGTTGCGGCGGTACCTGAAGAGGTACCGCCGCTGGCATGTCCGCCCAGTTACCAAGCGTCCTCGATGTATGCCCATCAGGTCGGGGAACTTTGCCCGTTGCCTGGTGCGGCTGGCCCGTAATCGACGGGTCGACGTCGCGTGGGTGCTGCGGCTTCCATGCTCGGTCCGTGGGGCCTTGGTTGCGTTAAAGGTGATCCTCTCGGATGTCCTTGGTCTCGCGGGCCGTTGAATCCTTTGTACTCCTGTCATGGGGGAAGCGGAACCCCTGAGTGCACTTCTTTACTTTTAGGTTCAAACAGGTGCGAACCGGGCGCTGCTGTGCCGTGTCGAGAGAGCGCAGGTCAGCGGGCGTTGTCAGTGGGCGCCGATACCGTTGGACGGGCCGGTGGCCCCCGGGAGGGAGGGCTGCGTCCGCTCTCAAGTCGCCAGTGCGCGGCGCTTGCTGGCGTACCAGACAAGCCCCGCGGTCGCGGCCGCCGCACCCACCGCGGCGGGCCCGGCCGGCGGGGGGCGGGGGGGGGGGGGGAGGCTCCCCGCCCCCCGCCTGGGGGGCGCCCGCCGGTGGAAGTCGAGAATCGGCCAGTCGCGGGTGAGCGCTTCGCGGCGCAGCGTGCGGTCGGGGTTGACCGCGTAAGGATGGCCGACGGATTCGAGCATCGGCAGATCGGTGGCCGAGTCGCTGTAGGCGTAACAGCGCTCGAGGTCGTACCCCTCGGAGGCGGCGAGCTCGCGTACGGCTTCGGCCTTCGTCGGCCCGTACGCGTAGTAGTCGATCTCTCCGGTGAAGCAGCCGTCGTCGCCGACCACCATGCGGGTCGCCACCACGCGGTCCGCGCCGAGCAGTTCGCCGATCGGCTCGACGACCTCCGCACCCGACGTGGACACGATCACCACGTCGCGCCCCGCGAGGTGGTGCTCCTCGATGAGCGAGGCGGCCTCGTCGTAGATGATCGGGTCGATGAGATCGTGCAGCGTCTCGGCGACGATCTCCTTGACCTGCTGCTGGTTCCAGCCTTTGCACAGCGCGGAGAGGTACTCGCGCATGCGCTCCATCTGATCGTGGTCGGCGCCGCCCGCGAGAAAGATGAACTGGGTGTACGCCGTCCTCAGCACCGCTCGGCGGTTGATCAGGCCGCCCTGGTAGAACGACTTGCTGAACGTGAGCGTGCTCGACTTCGCAATGACCGTCTTGTCCAGGTCGAAGAAGGCGGCTGTGCGGGGCAACGAGTGGTTTTCCACGTGGTCGAGCATAGGCGCCCACCATTCGGCGTAAGCTGGGGCGCGTGGGTTTGCCTGAGAAGGCCTTCGGGTACACCATGGAAGTCACGGATCGTTCGCGACCGTGCTAACCCGGTCTGGCTCCTCCCCCCCCGAGTCGGACCGTGGGGACGACCCCCGCTCTCCCCCCCGGCGGGGGTCGTCGCATGTCCGGGCCCGGTTCGGGCCCTTTTTTCTTGCCCCTTTTGGCTCAGTGCACCCCTTCCTGCGCCAGCCGGCGCCTTCCTCCGCCCGTTGAGACCCGTCACGGTGCGTAGCGGTTGCACTGCACTCCGGAAGTCGTGGAGAACTCACCGGTTCGGGTGACGAAGTTATTCACATTGCTTCGGTTGTCCACAGATTTCGACCAAGATCCCCACCATTTCCCGGCTCCGCTCATCGTGATTCCTGCTTGCGGACTTCGCAGTCGGGCGCTTGCGCCTTCACGGCTGCGTCGGTGATGCCGCATTCGCATCGTTCGCGGCGTTCACGGGCGTCCGGCGTCGGTCCTGAGGGCCGGCGGCGGTGCGTGAGAACGCTCGAGACGTTCAACGAGAGGGGCGGGAGCATGACGGGAGCCATGGCCGACGACCGGCCGGCCGAGCGGAAGCGGCGCGGGCCGCTGATCGTGACGGAGGACGCGCAGCTGCTCGACGATCTGCTGCGGCTGTGCGCCGCGGCGGGGGCCAGGGCGGAGGTGCATCACGGGGTGCCTGAGCGAAGAGACAGCTGGGAGGGCGCTCCGCTTGTACTGGTGGGGGATGACGCGGCCGCGCGGGTGCGCGGCGCCGTGCGCAGGCGCGGGGTGTGCCTGGTCGGCAGGGACCAGGACGATCCGGGGGTGTGGCAGCGGGCCGTGGAGATCGGCGCCGACCATGTGCTGCGGCTGCCCGATGCCGAGCAGTGGATCGTCGACCGGATCGCCGACGCGGTCGAAGGCGTGGGGCGTCCCGCGCTGACCGTCGGGGTGATCGGCGGCCGGGGTGGGGCCGGTGCCTCCACCCTGGCCTGCGCGTTGGCCGTGTCGGCGGCGCGGGCGGGGCGGCGCACCATGCTGATCGACGGTGATCCGCTGGGCGGCGGCCTCGATGTGCTGCTCGGCGGCGAGTCGGCGCAAGGGCTGCGCTGGCCCGCGTTCGCACAGTCGCGGGGGCGGCTCGGGAGCGCGGCGCTCGAGGAGTCGCTGCCGGAGCTCAGTTCGTTGCGCGTGCTCAGCTGGGACCGCGGCGACGTGCTCACGATCCCGCCCGAGGCGATGCGTGCGGTGCTCGCGGCGGCGCGCAGGCGCGGTGGCGTGGTCGTCGTGGATCTGCCGCGGCGGGTGGACGAGGGCGTGGCCGAGGCGCTGGGGCAGTTGGATCTCGGCCTCCTGGTGGTGCCTGCCGAGCTGCGCGCCCTTGCCGCGGCGGAGCGGGTGTCTTCGGCCGTACGCATGGTGCTGCGGGATCTGCGGACGGTGGTCCGCGGGCCGTTCACCGCGGGCCTCGGCGCCGAGGAGACGGCAGGGATGCTCGATCTGCCGCTGGCCGGTGAACTTCCGGTGGATGCGGGCGTGTTGAGCGGCCGGATCCCTGCCGCGGATGTGCGGGAGCCGCTTGCGCGGTTCTGTGAGGCCTTCTGGGAGCGCGTTCCCGCGGCGGGCGGTGCGTCATGAGCGGGGCGCTGCTCGACGGGGTGCGGCAGTGGCTTGCCGAGTCCGGGGCCGAGGCGACGCCCGCGCGGGTCGCTCAGGCGCTGCGGGCCCAGGGGAAGGTGCTCGGAGACAGTGAACTGCTGGGTGTCGTAGGGGAATTGCGCTCCGAGTTGGTGGGCGCCGGACCTCTGGAGCCGTTGCTCGCGGATCCACGGGTGACGGATGTGCTGGTTTCGGCGCCCGACCGGGTGTGGGTGGACCGGGGCGGTGGACTCGAGCTCACACCCGTGGCTTTCGCCGACGCGTCGGCCGTGCGACAGCTCGCCCAGCGGCTCGCCGCGGTCGCGGGGCGGCGGCTCGATGACGCCAGGCCCTGGGTGGACGCCCGGCTGCCGGACGGCACTCGGCTGCATGCCGTACTGCCGCCGGTCGCCGTCGGATCGACCTGCCTCTCGCTGCGGGTGGCGCGGTCCAAGGCCTTCTCGCTGGGCGAGCTGGCCGCCGCGGGGACGGTGCCGCCGGGCGGTGACCGGGTGCTGCGGGCGCTGATCGAGGCACGGGCGTCGTTCCTGATCAGCGGCGGGACCGGCTCCGGAAAGACCACGCTGCTCAGTGCGCTGCTGGGTCTGTCCGGCCCGGGGGAGCGGATCGTACTGGCCGAGGATTCGGCGGAGTTGCGGCCCGAGCACCCTCATGTCGTACGTCTGGAATGCCGGGTGGCGAACCAGGAGGGCGCGGGCCGGGTCTCGCTCGAGGACCTTGTGCGCCAGGCGCTGAGGATGCGGCCGGACCGGCTCGTGGTGGGCGAGGTGCGCGGGGCGGAGGTCGTGCACCTGCTCGCCGCGCTCAACACTGGGCATGCGGGCTGCGGGACGGTCCATGCCAATGCGGCAGCCGATGTACCCGCGCGCCTCGAAGCGCTCGGGACGGCTGCGGGGCTCGACCGGGCGGCGCTGCACAGCCAGTTGGCGGCGGCAGTCTCGGTGGTGCTGCATCTCGTACGGGACCGGGGCGGGCGGCGCCGGATCGCACAGGTGCATGTCCTGGAGCGGGATGCGGCGGGTCTGGTGCGGACGGTGCCGGCGCTGCGGTGGGGCGAGCGGGCGTTCGTCTACGACCAGGGATGGGAGCGGCTGCGGGGGATTCTCGGGGGTGGGCTGTGAGCGGGGTGGTTCCGGTGATGTGGGGGATGCCGGCCTATGCGGCCGCGTTCTGCGCGGGGGCCGCGGTGTGGTTGGCGGCGGCTCAGGACAGGGGGATGCGGCGGGCGCGGGGGCTGGTCGTGGCCGGTGTGGGCGAGCCGGAGGCGGTCCCGCTGTGGGTGCGGTGGGTGGCGTGGGTACGGGTGCGGGCGCGGCCCGAGTGGTGGTGCCTGGCCGCGGGTGCGCTGGTGGGGCTGGTCGGAAGGTCCGTACTGCCGCTGATTCTGGGCGGGTTGGCGGTGCCGCTCGCGGGGCGGGTGCTGCGCCGGCGTGAGGAGCGGCGGGTCCGGGAGAAGAGGGCGGAGCAGGTGATCGCGCTGTGCGCGGCACTGGCCTCGGAGGTGCGCGCTGGGCGGCAGCCTTCGGCGGCCCTGTCCCTCGCGGCGCGGGACACCGGTGGGCTCGGGGCGGGTGGAGCCGATGCGGCGGCCCTGGCAGCCGCCCGGTTCGGTGGTGATGTTCCGGCTGCCCTGCGGGAGGCGGCGTGCGGGCCTGGCGCGGAGGGGCTTGCCGGTCTGGCGGCGTGCTGGCAGGTCGCTGTGGACAGCGGTGCGGGGCTCGCCGAAGGGCTGGACCGGCTGGAAGCGGCGCTGCGGGCCGAGCGGGATCAACAGGCCGATCTGGGGACCAAGTTGGCGCCCGCGCGGGCGACCGCGCTGATGCTCGCCGTGCTGCCGGTGGTGGGACTGCTCATGGGGACGGCGTTGGGCGCGGACCCTTTGGGCGTTCTGCTGCACACGCCGGCCGGGATCGGGTGCCTGGTGGTGGGCGGGGCGCTGGAAG
Source organism: Streptomyces sp. N35 (assembly GCF_016464295.1). Taxonomy (NCBI): domain Bacteria; kingdom Bacillati; phylum Actinomycetota; class Actinomycetes; order Kitasatosporales; family Streptomycetaceae; genus Streptomyces; species Streptomyces sp. N35. Next base: position 83,867 of record NZ_JAEIMH010000026.1, read on the forward strand.
GGGCCGGGCTGTGGTGGACGGGGCGGATCGTGCGGCGGGCTGAAGGGGTGGGGCGTGATGCGGGGAGTGTGGTTCGGGCGCGCTGGTCGGTGAGTTCGGTGAGTTCGGTGAGTTCGGGGAATCCGGTGAATCCGGTACGGGAGGGGGCGGGACCGGTGCGTGGTGCGGCGCGGCGGGCCGGGGAGCCGGAGCGGAGCGAGCTCCGGTGAGCGGGGAAGTTGTCCACAGGCTGGGGGTGGTGCTGTGTCTTGCGCTCGTGGCCTTGGTGGTCGGTGAGGTGGTGGCCGACCGGCGTGAGCGGGCGCTGCGGCGGCGGGTGGAGCGGTTGTTGGGGGTCGAACCGTGCGCGAACCGTCGTGCCGTACGAGCCGTGGAGCGAAGGGCGGCGATCCGGCGATGGTCCCCGGCGGTGAGCGTCGCGTGCTTGGCTTACGCCGTCGTCGGCGGGGTGGCCGGGCTGGTGCTCGCAGGGGTCGCAGGGCTGGGTGTGTGGCGCTGGTGGTCGCGCAAGGCGCCGCGTCCCGACGCCGACCGGACCGAGCAGGCGGGGCGTCAACTGCCCCTGGCCGCCGATCTGCTGGCGGCGTGCATCGCCGCGGGCGCCGGGCCGGCCGAGGCCGCGTCGGCCGTGGGGGAGTCGCTGGGCGGGCCGGTGGGGGAGCGGCTGGTCGGGGTGGCCACCGAGTTGCGGCTCGGGGGTGAACCCGAGCAGTGCTGGGGGCGGTTGGCCTCGATCCCCGAGGCGACGGCGCTGGCCCGCTGTCTGCAGCGGGCCACGAGCTCCGGCGCGCCCGCCGCCGAGCAGGTGGCGCGGGTGGCGTCCGACTGCCGGGAACGTGCGGCGCGGTCCGCCCTCACCAGGGCGCATCGGGCGTCGGTCATGGTCACGGCGCCGGTGGGGCTGTGCTTTCTGCCCGCGTTTCTGGTGCTCGGGGTGGTGCCTGTGGTGGTGGGGCTGGCGGGGGAGATCTTGCGGGGGGTGTGAGGGGGCGGGCTCGTACGAGGTTCGTGCTCGTGTTCGTGCTCGTGTTCGTACGAGGCGGTCGGGCGCTGGGGTCCCGTGTGAGGCCCAGGCGTGCGCTTCGGCTGCGAGAGCAGAGGAATCCATACCAGCGGCCCGAAAAGGGCTGCTTCCAACGGGGAGTTGTCATGCGGTGGTGCAGGTCTGAACAGGGTGACGGGGACGTCCTCGTCGTGGGTGTGGCGCGACAGGTGGCCGGCGCCGGAGGACTGGCGTGGGGCGCTGCGCGCCGGGCGTGGCGTGCGCGCTCGGCCCGGATGCGGGGCGCCGACGCCGGGATGATCACGTCGGAGTATGCGCTGGGCACCGTTGCGGCCTGTGCGTTCGCGGCGCTGCTCTACCGGGTGGTGACCTCGGGCACGGTGAAGCAGCTGCTTGAAGGGGCGATCGGGAAGGCGCTCGGTGGCCAGTTCTGAGTGGGGGCGGGGGCGTGCGGTGAGGCGCTCTGCTGGGAGGGGCCGGGTGGAGTTGCTGGACGGAGGAGCGGCGCTTCTGAGAGCGGCTCTGCCGTGAGGGGTCGGATCGGGCGCGGGGGCCAGGGTGCGTGTGGGGACGAGGTGGCTCCGCTGGGAGGGGCCGGGAGTGGTGCTGCTGGAAGGGGGGCCGGGGTGGGTGCAGGGAACAGAGGCGGAACTGCTGGGCGGAGGCGGAGGAGCGGTGCTTCTGAGAGCGGTGCTGCTGGAAGGGGGTTGGCGCGGGTGCGAGGGCTAGGTGGAGCTGCTGGAGGGAGGTGCGGCGCTCCTGAGGCAGGGCGCTTACGTGGTGCTTCGAGTCGTGCCGGGGGAGACGGAGGCGAGGCGGCCCCGCGCCGAGACGCCGGGTTCGTCAGTGCCGAAGCGGCGTGCGCCATGCCTGCGCTGCTGCTCGTCGGGGTCGCGCTGGTGTGGGCGCTGATGACCGCGGCCGCTCAACTCCAGTGCGTGGACGCCGCCAGAGCCGGAGCCAGGGCGGCGGCCCGTCAGGAGTCGGCGTCCGCGACGGTACGGGCGGCGCAGCAGGCCGCGCCGGACGGGGCGCAGGTCGATGTGAGCCGCGAGGGCGACCTGGTGCGCGTCACGGTCTCCGCCACGTCGCCGGGACCCGACGCGCTCGCCCTGTCGTTGCGGACGTCCGCGGTGGCGTTGGCCGAGGAGACGGTGGGGGCCGAGGGATGACGGGAGTCCGGGAGCGGGGAGGTGGACTGCTCCGGCAGATGGGTGCTGGAGCGCCTGCGCGGACTGGAGGGCCTGCGCAGATACGGGAGTTGGGGCCGGAGGAGCGTGGCCGGGAGGTCGGCTCGGGGCCCTGTGCCTGGGAGTTGGGGCCGCGCTCCCGGGGTGGAGGCTTCGGGCCGAGAGGCGGGGGCCAGGAGGCGAGCTCCGGGCCCTGCGGCGGAGGGTTCGAGTCTGAGGTCCGTGGCCAGATTCTCGGTTCGGGTGCCCGTGGTCGGGAGACAAGCCTGGGGCCGGCCCATGGCTGGGGGTCGGGACCGGGTGCCCGACGCCGGTGGACCGGGTCAGGTGCTCGTGGCCAGGAGCAGGGTGTCCGTGGCCAGAGGTTCGGAACGGGTGTCCGTGGCCACAGGTTCGGAGCGGGTGCCCGCCTGCGCCGTACCGCGTCGGGTGTCCGTGGGCGGATCGAGGCACGTGCGCGGATCGAGGCACGTGCGCGGGACGATCGGGGTTCGGCGACCGTGTGGGTGGTCGGGCTGATCGGTGCGCTGTGTCTCATCCTTGCCGGCCTGCTGCTCGTGGCCCAGGCCATGGTCGCGCGCCATCGGGCGGGCGCGGCTGCGGACTTGGCGGCGCTCGCGGCCGCGGACCACGCCCTGCGGGGGCAGGCGGACGCGTGTGCTGGTGCAGGACGGGTGGCACGGGCGCAGGGCACGGACGTGGTGCGGTGCGCGGTGCGGGGCGAGATCGCGGACGTGACGGTACGAGCACGGTCGGGACCCATGTCGTCGGCGGTGCGCTCGCGGGCGGGGCCGCCGGGCCCTGAGGTGGGGGCGAACGTCGGGAGTTCAGGGCCTGTGCCCTGAGGCGGGCGGGTGCGGAAGGCTGGCGCTGAAGTGGGCAGCCGGGCGAGGAGGCCGGCGGGGTGCGAACCCAGACGCTGGGCTGGTCCGGGTGCGCAAGTTGGGTGCTGAGGCGGCAGCCGGGCGCTGAGCTGGGTGGGTGCGGAACCCGGGCGCCGAGGCCGCGGTTCAGCGCCTGCGCGCGAGGCCGGAGTCTTCCCGTTGCGCATGCGGAGCCTTGGGAGACCGTTCCGGTCGAGGCATGGCCCATAGCTGCTACGGGCCTCGGGTGACCGTTCCGGTGGAGGCCTGGCCCGTTCCTCCTGCGGAGTCTGCGGTGACCGCTCCGGGCGTGGCCCGGCTTGCTACTCCTCCGGAGCTCCCCGCTACTTCTCGGGAGCCTCTCGCAGCAGCCCCGCTACTTCTCGGGAGTCCCTCGCAACAGCTCCCCGCTACTCCTCCGGAGCCCTCGCAACAGCCCCCCCGCTACTCCTCGGGAGCCCCTCGCAACAGCCCCCCCGCTACTCCTCCGGCGCCCCCCGCAACAGCTCCGTGAGCAACCGCACCGCGCCCCGCTTGTGCAGCGGATCGTTGCCGTTGCCGCACTTGGGGGACTGGACGCATGACGGGCAGCCGGCCTCGCACTCGCAGGAGGCGATCGCGGCTCGCGTGGCCGTCAGCCAGGAGCGGGCGGTGTGGAAGGCGCGTTCCGCGAAGCCCGCGCCGCCCGGGTGACCGTCGTAGACGAAGACGGTCGGAAGGAGCGTGTCCGGGTGCAGCGGCACCGAGACACCGCCGATGTCCCAGCGGTCGCAGGTGGCGAACAGCGGGAGCATCCCGATCGAGGCGTGCTCGGCTGCGTGCAGGGCGCCGCCGAGGATCTCGGGGTTGATCCGGGCGGCATCGAGCTGGTCCTCGGTGACCGTCCACCACACGGCCCGCGTACGCAGGGTGCGCGGCGGAAGGTCCAGCTTCTGCTCACCGAGTACCTCGCCGGTGATGAGCCGGCGGCGGAGGAAGGAGACGACCTGGTTGGTGACTTCGACGGAGCCGTAGCAGAGGCGGCCGTCCCCCCAGGGCACCGAGACGTCGGTGTCCAGGACGGAGATGGCCGTGGTGTCCCGGGCCGTCGTGGAGTAGGGCGGGTTGGCCTCCTGCACGAGGGCGACCGAGTCCTCCAGGTCGAGTTCCTTCACCAGATAGGTGCGGCCCTGGTGGAGGTGGACCGCACCCTCGTGGACCGCGGTGTGGGCGGCCGAGGCGTCGACGGTGCCGAGCAGCCGCCCGGTGCCCGCCTCGACGACCTGGACGGGGCTGCCCCCCTCGCCCCGGATGTCGGTGAGGTCGGCGGCGCGCTCGCGGCGGGTCCAGTGCCATGCCTTCGTACGGCGCCGCAGCAGGCCGGCCGACTCCAGCTGCGGCAGCAGCTCGGGCACGGTCGGCCCGAACAAGGGGAAATCCCCCTCGGTCAACGGCAGTTCGGAAGCTGCCGCGCACAAGTGAGGAGCGAGCACATACGGGTTGTCGGGGTCCAGGACCGTCGATTCGACCGGCTGATGGAAGAGCGCCTCGGGGTGGTGCACGAGAAAGGTGTCCAAGGGGTCGTCCCTGGCGACCAGGACGGCCAGCGCACCCTGCCCCGCGCGCCCGGCCCGCCCTGCCTGCTGCCACAGCGAGGCGCGGGTGCCCGGATAGCCGGCGATCACCACCGCGTCCAGGCCCGAGATGTCGACACCGAGCTCCAGCGCCGTGGTCGCGGCGAGGCCGAGGAGCTCGCCGGAGTGCAGGGCGCGTTCCAGCGCGCGGCGTTCGTGCGGCAGGTAGCCGCCGCGGTACGCGGCGACGCGCCCGACGAGCGAGCGGTCGATCTCGGCCAGGCGTTCCTGGGCGATCACGGAGACCAGTTCGGCGCCGCGCCGGGACCGTACGAAGGCGATCGAGCGCCGGCCCTGGAGCGTCAGATCGGTCAGCAGGTCGGCGGTCTCGGCCGTGGCCGTGCGGCGGACGGGTGCGCCCTTCTCGCCGTGGAGCTCGGTGAGCGGCGGCTCCCACAGGGCGAAGACCAGCTCGCCGCGGGGCGAGGCGTCGTCGGCGACCTCCTTGACCGGGAGGCCGGTCAGACGTTCGGCCGCTATGGACGGGTCGGCCGCGGTGGCGGAGGCGAGCAGGAAGACGGGGTCCGAGCCGTAGCGGGCGCACAAGCGGCGCAGGCGCCGCAGGACTTGGGCGACATGGGAGCCGAAGACGCCTCGGTAGGTGTGGCACTCGTCGATGACGACATAGCGCAGGGCGCGCAGGAAGGAGGACCAGCGGGGGTGGGAGGGGAGTATCCCGCGGTGCAGCATGTCCGGATTGGTCAGGGCGTAGTTGGCGTACTGACGTACCCATTCGCGTTCCTCGACGGGGGTGTCCCCGTCGTAGACCGCGGGCCGGACGGCGTGGCCGAGGGGAGCGGCCAGTTCCTTGACCGCGCGGCACTGGTCGGCCGCGAGTGCCTTCGTCGGGGCGAGGTACAGAGCCGTCGCGCCGCGGCCGTTGGGTGCCTCGGAGCCGTCGAGGAGCGCGGACAGGACCGGCATCAGATAGGCCAGGGACTTGCCCGAGGCCGTACCGGTGGCGACGACCACGGATTCGCCGTCCAGAGCGTGTTCGGCGGCGAGTGCCTGGTGGGCCCAGGGGTGATCGATTCCGGCCGAGTTCAGTGCGGCGATCACTTCCGGCCGGATACGGTCCGGCCAAAGAGCATGGCGACCCGCACGCGGGGGCAAGTGCTCCGTATGAGTGAGGCGCGCGGACCGGCTCTCCCCCGAGGCGAGCCGGTCGAGGACCGTGCGCGGAGAAGGCCGCCCGGAGGGCCCCGTAGCGGGCGCATCCTGGCGGTCGTCGCTGCGCCGGTCGGGGCGGTGATTCGTGGCCATCGGCACCGAGTGTGTCACTGGCGTGACGGACAATGCTCCCAAGGCGTCGTGCTCGCCCGCCCGTAAGTGATTGAATGCCATCGCGGCTGGCGTTCCGCCCCAGTCCTGCAAGCCAGGAGACCAGGGGGCGACTGCCCGATAGCAAGGTGCTGGAGGATCCGTGGACCTGTCCCTGTCGACCCGTACCGTCGGCGATCGTACGGTCGTCGAGGTCGGTGGCGAAATCGATGTGTATACCGCGCCCAAGCTGCGCGAGCAGCTGGTCGAGCTGGTGAACGACGGCAGTTTCCACCTTGTCGTCGACATGGAGGGCGTGGACTTCCTCGACTCCACCGGTCTCGGCGTGTTGGTGGGTGGTCTGAAGCGAGTGCGCGCCCATGAGGGTTCGCTGCGCCTGGTGTGCAACCAGGAGCGCATCCTGAAGATCTTCCGTATCACCGGTCTGACCAAGGTGTTCCCGATTCACACCTCGGTCGAGGAGGCGGTGGCGGCCACCGACTGACGGCTGCATCCCGGGCCGCACAGGCCCGGTGCGGAGGGAGCCGGGGGCACCGGGCCGCCCAGGCCCGGCCCCCCGACAGCACGGAGAAGAACGTAACGGAGGGGGATTGATGGCCACCGTTGAACTCCGCTTCAGCGCGCTGCCCGAGCACGTCAGGACCGCCCGTCTGGTGGCGGCCGCGGTCGCGCGCAGGGCCGGGGTGGACGAGGCCGTGCTCGACGAGGTGCGCCTCGCGGTCGGCGAGGCCTGCACCCGTGCCGTGGGGCTGCATCAAAGTCATGAGGTCACGGCGCCGGTGAAGGTGGTGCTCATCGAGGAGGAGAAGCAGTTCTCCATCGAGGTGGGCGACGAAGCACCGCACGCGGTGACGGTCGAGGACTCGTCGCCGGAAGCGGTCGCGGCGGATCCGGACGCCGATGCCGACGAGGACGAGATGGGCCTCGCGGTCATCAGCGGCCTCGTCGACGACGTCGAGGTGACCACCGGCGAGTCCGGCGGTCAGATCAGGATGAGCTGGCCGGTGAGCGTGGCCCCGGTGCTCGGCTGAGCGAACCCGACCCCGTAGAACCCTGAAGGGCCCTGCTGAGCAGGGCCCTTCAGCATGTCCCGAGCGGATACCGGGCCCGATCCCCTCCCCGATCCCCTCCCCGATCCCCACCTGGTCCGCCTCGATTCCCGAGCCATTCCTTGATCCCCGTTGATCGAATTCCCGATCGTCGCCGATCATCATCGATCTCTTTTCCGCCCCGACGATCAAGAGTCAACGCTTTTGATCCATTACCTCTTTCGAGCTCAATCCTGTGACGCGATCATTTGCTGAGGAGCAAGTGAAGGCCAATTACGTTTGTCGCGCACTGTTTTGATCAGGATCGGCTCCCTACAATCCGTCCACATCTTGAGCTCAGCACAGGCGTCAAGGAGGACGAATGGCGGGGCTTTCTACCCCTCATCAGTTTGACCAACCCACAACCTTCGCAGCCGCAGTACTGACCGACGACAACCGACTGATCGTCATGGTCATCGGGATCGTCGCGCTTGCCGCGCTCGTCGTAGCCGGCGTACTCGTACGCCAAGTCCTCGCCGCCGGCGAGGGCACCGACAGCATGAAGAAGATCGCAAAGGCGATCCAGGAAGGCGCGAACGCCTATCTGGCACGGCAGTTGCGGACGCTCGGTCTTTTCGCCGTGATCGTCTTCTTTCTGCTCATGCTGCTGCCCGCGGACGACTGGAATCAGCGCGCCGGCCGTTCCGTGTTCTTCCTGATCGGTGCGCTCTTCTCCGCCGCCACGGGCTATATCGGCATGTGGCTGGCCGTACGCGCCAATGTGCGTGTGGCCGCGGCCGCCCGCGAGGCGACCTCCGGGGAAGGCGAACCGGCCAAGGATCTGACGGCCGTCAAGCACAAGGCCATGAAGATCGCTTTCCGTACGGGCGGCGTCGTCGGCATGTTCACTGTGGGGCTCGGACTCCTCGGCGCAGCATGTGTGGTTCTCGTCTATGCGGCGGACGCGCCCAAGGTGCTCGAAGGCTTCGGCCTGGGTGCCGCGCTGATCGCGATGTTCATGCGTGTCGGCGGCGGCATCTTCACCAAGGCCGCCGACGTCGGTGCCGACCTGGTCGGCAAGGTCGAGCAGGGCATCCCCGAGGACGACCCCCGTAACGCCGCGACCATCGCGGACAACGTGGGTGACAACGTCGGCGACTGCGCCGGCATGGCGGCCGACCTCTTCGAGTCGTACGCCGTGACGCTGGTCGCCGCGCTGATCCTCGGCAAGGCGGCCTTCGGTGACGCGGGTCTGGCCTTCCCGCTGATCGTTCCGGCGATCGGTGTGGTCACGGCGATGATCGGCATCTTCGCGGTGGCGCCCCGGCGCACCGACCGCAGCGGGATGTCGGCCATCAACCGCGGCTTCTTCATCTCCGCGGTGATCTCCCTCGCTCTGGTGGCGGCGGCCGTCTACATCTATCTGCCCGCCACGTACGCGGAGTTGAAGGGCGTCACCGACGCGGCGATCAGCGCCAAGAGCGGCGATCCGCGGATCCTCGCGGTGGTCGCGGTCGCGATCGGCATCCTGCTGGCCGCACTCATCCAGCAGCTGACCGGCTACTTCACCGAGACCACCCGGCGTCCCGTCCAGGACATCGGCAAGACCTCGCTGACCGGCCCGGCCACCGTCGTCCTGGCCGGTATCTCCATCGGGCTCGAATCGGCCGTCTACACCGCGCTGTTGATCGGGCTCGGTGTGTACGGGGCGTTCCTGCTCGGCGGTGCGTCGATCATGCTCGCGCTGTTCGCGGTGGCTCTGGCCGGTACCGGTCTGCTCACCACGGTCGGCGTGATCGTGGCCATGGACACCTTCGGTCCGGTCTCCGACAACGCGCAGGGCATCGCCGAGATGTCCGGTGACGTCGAGGGCGCGGGCGCCCAGGTCCTCACCGACCTGGACGCGGTGGGCAACACCACCAAGGCCATCACCAAGGGCATCGCCATCGCCACCGCCGTACTCGCGGCGGCCGCGCTCTTCGGCTCGTATCGCGACGCCATCGCGACCGCGGCCGCGGACGTCGGCGAGAAACTCGGCGACGGCGCTCCGATGAACCTGGTCATGGACATCTCGCAGCCCAACAACCTGGTGGGCCTGATCCTCGGCGCCGCGGTCGTGTTCCTCTTCTCGGGGCTCGCGATCAACGCGGTGTCGCGCTCGGCCGGCGCGGTGGTCTACGAGGTGCGGCGGCAGTTCCGCGAGCACCCCGGGATCATGGACTACTCGGAGGAGCCGGAGTACGGCAAGGTCGTCGACATCTGCACCAAGGACGCCCTGCGCGAGCTCACCACGCCCGGTCTGCTCGCCGTGCTGACCCCGATCGCGGTCGGGTTCACGCTCGGGGTCGGCGCTCTCGGCTCGTTCCTCGCGGGTGCGATCGGCACCGGCACCCTGATGGCGGTCTTCCTCGCCAACTCCGGTGGTGCGTGGGACAACGCCAAGAAGCTCGTCGAGGACGGCCACCACGGCGGCAAGGGCTCCGAGGCCCATGCCGCCACCGTCATCGGCGACACCGTGGGCGACCCGTTCAAGGACACCGCGGGTCCGGCGATCAACCCGCTCCTGAAGGTGATGAACCTCGTCGCGCTGCTCATCGCGCCCGCGGTCATCCAGTTCAGTTACGGGGACGACGCCAGTCCGGGCATCCGGGCGGGCATCGCGGTGGCCGCGATCCTGGTCATCGTCACGGCGGTGTACATCTCCAAGCGGCGCGGTATCGCCGTGGGTGACGAAGACAACTCCGGCCGGGTCGCCAAGTCGGCCGACCCGGCGGTCGTTTCCTAGCCTCCGGGTCGTACCTGCTCAACAGGTGGGCGGGCGGCGCACTTTGATGCGCCGTCCGCCCCTTTTTTGTTTCCGTGACTCTCATCTCCCTTGGTGCAAATGGCTGCAATAGCGGATATACGGGACCCATGGCGCGGGTATACCGCCCGGTTGGCGTGTAAGTTCCGGGGCCGAGAGCCATGGAAGGGACCAATCCGGTGAACAAGAAGCTCGCAGCCGCGCTGTCCGGCGGTGCGGTACTCGTAATGGCGCTGTCGGGATGCAGCAGTGACGACGGCAACAAGGAGCTCGACAACTGGGCCAAGTCGCTGTGCGGCCAGATCAAGCCGCAGCTCGAGAAGAGCGTGAAGGCCCAGCAGGCCATCATCGCCACGGCCGCGGACGGCAACCGGGAAGAGATCAAGAAGGTCGACTCGGCCTCCTTCCAGGCCAGCGCGGACGCGTACACCGCGATTGCCGCGGCGCTCGAGAAGGCGGGCCCGCCGCCGGTCGACGACGGCAAGAAGATCCAGGCGGACACCGTCAAGGAGCTCGAGAAGGCCTCGAAGGCGTACGAGGACCTCAAGAAGCAGAGCGACAAGATGGACGCCAAGGACGATTCGCCGGAGGGCGTGAAGAAGTTCTCCGACGACCTCAAGACGATCGCGGACGAGCTCGGCAAGATCCAGGACGAGGGCGCGGACGCGCTGGAGTCCCTGACGGAGGGCGAGGTCGGCGAGGCCATCGCCAAGCAGCCCGACTGCAAGGTGGAGTCGGCCTCCCCGTCCAGCTGACGCGAAGGTTTCCCGTCCGGTCGGCGCGAAGGCGCTCCGGCTGACGCATGCCGCACGCAAGCGGCCCGGTACGCGACGCGTGCCGGGCCGTTTCGCTGTGCGGCGCCACACCGCCGCGGCGGGGACAATGGACGGGTGAGTACGACGAAGCCCTTGCCCTCGACCGACCGCGCGGGCGCAGCCCAGCTGCGCGCAGCGCTCCTCGCCGCCGACTTCACGGCCGACGGCCTCCTCGAGCTGCTCGGTGCCCCCGCGTACGCCGCGCTGGCCCGCAGCGAGACCGTGCCCGCGGTGCGCGCGACGCGCGGGGACGGCGCCCTGGAGACGCTCGTACGCCTCTTCCTGCTCCAGGACGCCCTGCCGCACGACCGGGTGGCGAAGGCGCTGCCCCTCGAACAGGCCGTCGCGCAGGGCTGGTTGACCGACGACGGCACGCAGGTGCGGGCCACCGTCGACGTACGGCCCTACGGCGGACCCGACGGCGAGGACTGGTTCATCGTGTCCGACCTCGGGTGCGCGGTCGGCGGCGCGGGCGGGATCGGCAGCAAGGACGAGGGGGTCGTGCTCGGTGTCGGCGGCGCGTCCACCACGCTCGCCGGCATCACCGTGCGCCGCCCGGTGGACAGCGCGCTGGACCTCGGCACCGGCTCCGGAATCCAGGCGCTGCATGCCGCCCAGCACGCCACCCGGGTCACCGCCACCGACCTCAACCCCCGTGCGCTGCGCATCACCGCGCTCACGCTCGCGCTCTCGGACGCCCCCGAGGCCGACCTGCGCGAGGGCTCGCTCTTCGCACCGGTCGCGGACGGGACGTACGACCTGATCGTCTCCAACCCGCCGTTCGTCATCTCGCCCGGTGCGAGGCTGACGTACCGCGACGGCGGGATGGGCGGGGACGATCTGTGCCGCACGCTCGTCCAGGAGGCGGGGGAGCGGCTGAACGAGGGCGGGTACGCGCAGTTCCTCGCCAACTGGCAGCACGTGGAGGGGGAGGACTGGACCGAGCGCCTGCGCTCCTGGGTGCCGCGCGGCTGCGATGCGTGGATCGTGCAGCGCGAGGTGCAGGACATCACGCAGTACGCGGAGCTGTGGCTGCGCGACGCCGGGGATCACCGCGCCGATCCGGCCGCGTACGCGGCGCGCTATGACGCGTGGCTGGACGAGTTCGAGGCCCGTAAGACCAAGGCCGTCGGCTTCGGGTGGATCACGCTGCGCAAGCACGGCGAGAACGCAGCCGCCGCGGAGCCCTCGATCACCGTCGAGGAGTGGCCGCACCCCGTCGAGCAGCCGCTCGGCGAGGTCGTCGCGGCGCACTTCGCGCGGCTCGACCATCTGCGCGCACATGACGACGCGGCGCTGCTCGCCGGGCACTTCCGGCTGGCGGAAGGCGTGGTGCAGGAGCAGGTCGGGCTGCCCGGCGCCGAGGACCCCGAGCATGTCGTCCTGCGCCAGCACCGCGGGATGCGCCGGGCCACGAAGGTCGACACCATCGGCGCGGGCTTCGCCGGGGTCTGTGACGGCTCGATGAGCGCGGGCCGGATCCTGGACGCGATCGCCCAACTGGTGGGCGAGGACCCGGTGTTGCTGCGCGACCGTACGCCGGCGCAGATCCGGATGCTCGTGGAGCAGGGGTTCCTGGAGCCGGCGTAGGGGCAGGCGTTCCTGAAGCCGGCCTGACCGCGGGGGAGCGGTTCAGCGCGGCCAGGGCTGGCCGCTGAGCCGCTCCACGCTCGTGTTGAACCGCTGCAGATAGCGCGCGAAGGTCTCCACGTCGTTCGCCGACCAGTCCTCGAAGACCTGGTCGAGCTCCCCCACGCGGGTGTCGCGCTCGCCGTCCACCTCCAGCTCACCCTCGGGGGTGAGCTGGAACTTGCGCGCCATCCCGCCCTCCGGGTCCGGGATCCGCCGCAGCAGCCCGGCCCGTACGGCGTGCGCGGTCTGCCGGTTGACCGTGGAGGCGTCGAGCTGGAACGCCTCGCTCAGCTCGCCGATCGACATCGGCCCCTGGATCCGGATCCGGCTGAGCATGACGTACGCGCTGCGCTCCAGGCGGCCCTGCTCCTTGCGCAGCTTGGCGCTGCTCAGCTGATGCCGCCCGAGCACCATGTGCTCGAACTCGACCAGATGCGACGGCTTGTCCATGTACGTACGTCCTCCTGGGGGCGACCGTATCGCACACCGGGCATCGATGTGCATCATGCACATCATGTGTACGATGCACATCGTTGCCCAGGGAACCCATCCGTGGGCCGTCGAGGCCGCAGCGTCGCAGTGAAGAACGCACCGAGGAGCGCCCGTGGACACCCCCCAGCCCAGCGCACGGCCGGGCGGCATAGTCGCCACGCTCGCGCTCGCCGGAACCGTGGCGGCGGTCATGCAGACCCTGGTCACGCCGCTGATCGCGGAGATGCCCCAGCTCCTGGACACGACCCCGTCGAACGCGGCCTGGGTGGTCACGGTGACGCTGCTCGTGGCCGCCGTGTGCGTGCCGATCTCGGGCCGGCTCGGCGACCTCGTGGGCAAGCGCCGGATGCTCCTCGTCTGCTCCGTACCGCTGATCGCGGGCTCGGTGGTGTGCGCGCTGTCGTCCTCGGTGCTGCCGATGGTCGTCGGCCGGGGACTGCAGGGCATGGGGATGGGCATGGTGCCGCTCGGGATCGCGCTGCTGCGCGACGTCGTGCCGGCGGAGAAGCTCAGCGGCTCCATCGCGCTGGTCAGCGCGTCCATGGGGATCGGCGGCGCGATCGGTCTGCCGATCGCCGCGGCCGTCGCCCAGTACGCCGACTGGCGTGCGCTGTTCTGGGGTTCGGCCGTGCTCGCCCTGCTCATCGGCGTACTGATCTACGTGGTCGTGCCGGACGCGCCGGCCGGTGCGCGGGGGCAGCGCTTCGACCTCCCCGGGGCGTTCGGTCTCGCCGTCGGTCTGGTCTCCCTGCTGCTCGCGGTCTCCAAGGGGGCCGACTGGGGCTGGAGTTCGGGCACCACGCTCGGCCTGTTCGCGCTCGCCGTCGTGGCGCTGCTCACCTGGGGCTGGTGGGAACTGCGCACCCGTGACCCGCTGATCGACCTGCGCACCACGGCCCGGCCCCGCGTCCTGCTCACCAACGTGGCCTCGATCCTGGTGGGCGTCGGCATGTACTCGTTCATGCTGATCGCGCCGCAGCTGCTGCAGTTTCCCGAGGCCACCGGCTACGGGCTCGGGCAGTCGATGCTGGCGGCCGGTCTGTATCTGGCGCCCGGCGGCGTGATGATGATGCTGATCTCGCCGCTCGGCGGGAAGCTGATCAATGCCCGCGGACCCAAGTCCGCGCTGATCTGCGGTGCGTTGGTGATTTTCGCGGGGTACGGTCTCGCGCTGCCGCTGATGGGTTCGGCCTGGGGTCTGATGGTCGTCGGCATCGTGGTCAGCAGCGGGGTGGCCCTCGCGTACGGGGCGATGCCCGCCCTGATCATGAGCGCCGTGCCACTCTCCGAGACCGCGGCCGCCAACGGGTTCAACGCGCTGATGCGCTCGCTCGGCACCACCATCGGCTCCGCCGTGACCGGTGTGGTCCTCGCGCAGATGACGATCACCGTCGGCGGCCGGACCCTCGCCTCGGGGGACGGCTTCCGTGTGGGCCTGCTGATCGGCTGCGCCGTGGCCCTGCTGTCCGCGCTCGTGGCCCTCACGATCCCCGCGATCCGCCCGGCCGGCGAGGGTGCGCAGGACGAGCAGGGCATGGCGGAGAAGTCTCCGGCGCGCGCCTGAACCCGAGTCCGACGTGCCTTTGCCGTACGGAGCCGCCTTCGCCGGACCGCAACTGCTTTCGCCGGACCCGAACCGCCTCCGCCGGACCCGAACCGCCTCCGCCGGACCCGAACCGCCTCCGTCAGGCCGGAATCCATCGCGCCGCCCCGGAATCCACCACGCCGCGCCGGGCGTTCACCCGGGGTTCGTGCGGACGATGCCCGCACGTGGCCGACGCCTGCCAGCCTGCCGCACCAAGGGGAAACGGTGGGGAGGAACGCAGCCATGGAGAGTGGACCGGCGATCTTCGCGGGCGCGGTGTTCGCGCTGTTCGGAGCGGGCCTGCTGACGTGGACCGTGGCCCGCGTCGCCCATGGCCGGCCCGTCGCCGAGGGCGCACGCCCGGTGATGTCGGCCACGCTCACCACCCTTGTCGCGGCCGGTGCGCTGGCGCTCGGCGCGTGGTGCTTCCTGCGCGGCTGAGCCACGCCTCGGGGATGCGCGGCCGGTCCTCGTACGGGAAGGAAACTGGCCAATCCGGGAGAGAAGGCTCCGGTACCCGGGAAAGGCCAGGTCGGGAGTCCGGGCGGCAGGAAGGGCGGGAGTCGGGTTACCGTTCGAGTGGCTGCTGCGGGCTTTCCCCGTTTGACACGGGGGCGGGCTGTACCGTCACACTCCGCAGCGTCACCGTATAAACGCATAGGGCGGCGCCGTGGGAATGTCAGCGGCAACGCCGTATGAAGGCATACGGACCGCAGCACGTGTCAGCCACCGAGCGTCGACCGGAGAGAAGAGCCACGTTGTCCCCGACCAGCGAAGCCGCACAGGGCGGCCGCCGACTCGTCATCGTCGAGTCCCCTGCCAAGGCGAAGACCATCAAGGGCTACCTCGGCCCGGGGTACGTCGTCGAGGCGAGCGTCGGGCACATCCGCGACCTGCCGAACGGCGCCGCCGAGGTGCCGGAGAAGTACACCGGCGAGGTGCGCCGCCTCGGTGTGGATGTGAACAACGACTTCCAGCCGATCTATGTCGTCAACGCCGACAAGAAGGCCCAGGTCAAGAAGCTCAAGGACCTCCTGAAGGATTCCGACGAGCTCTTCCTCGCCACCGATGAGGACCGCGAGGGCGAAGCCATCGCGTGGCACCTCCTCGAGGTCCTGAAGCCCAAGGTCCCGGTCAAGCGCATGGTGTTCCACGAGATCACCAAGGCCGCGATCCAGGCGGCCGTCGCCAGCCCCCGCGACCTCAACAAGCGGATGGTCGACGCCCAGGAGACCCGCCGCATCCTCGACCGCCTCTACGGCTACGAGGTCTCGCCGGTCCTGTGGAAGAAGGTCATGCCGCGGCTTTCGGCGGGCCGTGTGCAGTCGGTGGCGACCCGGCTCGTCGTCGAGCGTGAGCGCGAGCGCATCGCGTTCCGCTCCGCCGAGTACTGGGACCTGACCGGCACCTTCGGCACGGGCCGCACCGGCGACGCCTCCGACCCCGCGCAGCTGATCGCGCGGCTGACCACGGTCGACGGCAAGCGCGTCGCGCAGGGCCGTGACTTCGACTCGCTCGGCCAGATCAAGGGCGCCAACACCCTTCACCTCGACGAGCAGAACGCCCGGGCGCTCGCCGCGGCCCTGGAGAACGCCCAGTTCTCGGTCCGCTCGGTCGAGTCCAAGCCGTACCGCCGCTCGCCGTACGCGCCGTTCCGCACCACGACCCTTCAGCAGGAGGCCTCGCGCAAGCTGGGCTTCGGTGCGAAGGCCACGATGCAGGTCGCGCAGAAGCTGTACGAGAACGGCTTCATCACCTATATGCGTACGGACTCCACGACGCTGTCCGACACGGCGATCACGGCCGCCCGTACCCAGGTCACGCAGCTGTACGGCGCCGACTACCTGCCGGACAAGCCGCGCACGTACGCCGGCAAGGTCAAGAACGCGCAGGAGGCGCACGAGGCGATCCGTCCCTCGGGCGACCGCTTCCGCACCCCGGCCGAGACCGGCCTGACCGGTGACCAGTTCCGCCTGTACGAGCTGATCTGGAAGCGCACCGTCGCCTCCCAGATGAAGGATGCGGTCGGCAACTCCGTCACCGTCAAGATCGGTGGCACCGCGGCCGACGGCCGCGACGCCGAGTTCAGCGCGTCCGGCAAGACGATCACCTTCCACGGCTTCCTGAAGGCGTACGTGGAGGGCGCGGACGACCCGAACGCCGAGCTCGACGACCGTGAGCGCCGGCTTCCGCAGGTGGCCCAGGGCGACCCGCTGACCGCCGACGACATGTCCGTGGACGGCCACGCGACCAAGCCGCCGGCCCGCTACACCGAGGCCTCGCTGGTCAAGGAGCTCGAAGAGCGCGAGATCGGCCGCCCGTCGACGTACGCCTCGATCATCGGCACGATCCTCGACCGCGGCTATGTGTTCAAGAAGGGCACGGCCCTCGTGCCGTCCTTCCTGAGCTTCGCCGTGGTCAACCTGCTCGAGAAGCACTTCGGGCGGCTCGTGGACTACAGCTTCACGGCCAAGATGGAGGACGACCTCGACCGGATCGCGCGCGGCGAGGCACAGGCCGTGCCGTGGCTGCGGCGCTTCTACTTCGGTGAGGGCGACGCGGCGGGTGCGGCTTCGGACGCGGGCAACGGTGACGGTGACCACCTCGGTGGTCTGAAGGAGCTCGTGACCGACCTGGGTGCGATCGACGCCCGGGAGATCTCGTCCTTCTCCGTCGGCAACGACATCAAGCTGCGCGTCGGGCGCTACGGCCCGTACGTGGAGCGCGGCGAGAAGGACTCCGAGGGCCACCAGCGTGCGGACGTCCCCGACGACCTCGCGCCCGACGAGCTGACCGTCGAGCTCGCCGAGGAACTGCTCGCCAAGCCGAGCGGTGACTTCGCGCTCGGTACGGACCCGGTGAGCGGCCACGAGATCGTGGCGAAGGACGGGCGTTACGGCCCGTACGTCACCGAGATCCTGCCCGAGGGCACGCCCAAGACCGGCAAGAACGCGGTGAAGCCGCGGACGGCCTCGCTGTTCAAGACGATGTCCCTAGACACCGTGACGCTCGACGACGCGCTCGCGCTGATGTCGCTGCCGCGGGTGGTCGGTGCGGACGCCGAAGGTGTGGAGATCACCGCGCAGAACGGGCGCTACGGCCCGTATCTGAAGAAGGGCACGGACTCCAGGTCCCTGGAGAACGAGGAGCAGCTCTTCTCGATCACGCTCGACGAGGCGCTCGCGATCTACGCCCAGCCGAAGCTGCGCGGACGCGCCGCCGCGAAGCCGCCGCTCAAGGAGCTGGGTGAGGACCCGGTGTCGGGCAAGCCGGTGGTCGTCAAGGACGGGCGCTTCGGTGCGTACGTGACGGACGGCGAGACGAACGCGACGCTGCGGGCGGCGGACTCCGTGGAGGAGATCACGCCGGAGCGCGGGTTCGAGCTCCTTGCCGAGAAGCGGGCGAAGGGGCCGGCGAAGAAGGTCGCCAAGAAGGCGGCGAAGAAGGCTCCGGCGAAGAAGACGGCCGCGAAGAAGACCGCGGCCAAGAAGACCGCGGCTTCCGCCACGAAGAAGACGGCCGCCAAGAAGGCCCCGGCGAAGAAGACGGCCGCGGCGGCGAAGAAGGCCGCTGCTTCGGCTCCGGCCGAGGACTGAGTTCCGGTACGCGACAGCGGTCCCTCCCCTCCCCTACCACGGTGGGGGGGGGGACCCTTGGTCGGGGGGGGGGACCGGGGGTCTGGGCCTC
>NZ_JAEIMH010000026.1:101868-104354 GCF_016464295.1 Streptomyces sp. N35
GGGGGGGGGGGCCACCTTTTTTGGGGAGGGGGCAGGGGGAGCCAGGCCGCCCGGATAGGGGGGGCGTATGACCAGAGACGACCCCGATGCCGCCCTGGTCGCCGACTCCCGAGAGCGTGCCGTACGTGCGCTGCTGCGTCATCCCCCGCTGAAGCGCCTGTGGAGCGCGCAGTTCGTGGGCGGGATCGGGGATGCGCTCGCGCTGCTCGTTCTCGTCCTGCTCGGGGTGCAGGCGGCTCTCGCCGAGCAGTCCTTCGGCGGTGGTTATCGCGGGGTCGCCTTCGCCGTCACCGCCGTTTTCGGCGCCCGGATCCTTGCGACGCTGATCTTCGGCGCGGTGCTGCTCGGCCCGCTGACCACGCTCACCGCGGCCGAAGGGCCGCTCGACCGCCGCTGGACCATGATCGTGGCGGACGGTCTGCGGGCCGCGCTCCTGATTATCGCGCCGCTGTGGATCGACTGGACCCCGGACAGCGCGCTCGCCGTGCTGCTCGTGACCGGGTTCCTGATCGGGGTCGCCGAGCGGTTCTGGACCGTCGCCCGCGAGAGCGCCGCGCCCGCGCTGCTGCCCGCGCCGCCGCTCGAGGGCGCGACGGTGCGCCCGCTGCCGGATCACACCGAAGCACTGCGCCGCCTGTCGCTGCGTACGGGCTTCATCGCGCTGCCCGTCGGCGCGCTCGTACTGATCGCCGCCACCCTGATCGGGAATCTGCTCGGCGCCGGAGTGGTCTGGTTCGAGCAGCACCAGGCCGCGCTCGCCTCGTATGTCGCGGCGGGTCTCTTCGCCGCCTCGCTGTCCGTCGTCTACTTCCTCGAACTGCCCGACAGCCAGACCCCGCGCGCCCGTTCCCCGCTGGAGGGACTGCGCCGGCCGAAGACCGGCAGCGGCGTCGACAAGGGACGTACGGGTGCCATCCCGCTGCTCGTCCTCGCATGCGCGTCCGTCGCAGCGGCGATCGCGGCCGCCGTTTCCGTGGTCGTCCTGCACGCGATCGACCTGGGCGGCGGGCCCGTTCTCTTCGGGATCTTCGCGTTCGCGCTGACCGCGGGCACCGTCCTCGGCATCCGGATCGCGCCCTCGGTGCTGCCCGCCCTGTCGCGGCGCCGGCTCCTTGCGCTCGCGATCGCGGTGGCCGGGATCGCGCTGCTCGCCGCCGGACTCGTACCGGACCAGACCACCGTCCTGCTGCTGCTCGGCCTTGCGGGGACCGCGGCCGGTGTCGCGGCGAACACCGGGCACGCGCTGCTCGACCTGGAGGTCGAGGACTTCCGGCGGACCCGTACGGCCGAGCATCTGCAGGCCGTCGTCCGGGTCGCGATCGCGCTGGCCGCGATCGTCGCGCCCGTGCTCGCCGGGCTGATCGGGGAACACCGTCTGGAGAACGGCAAATTCGTCTTCGCGCACGGCGGCGCCGCCTTCCTGCTGATGCTGGCGGGTGCTTTGCTGCTGCCCGTGGCCGCTCTCGTACTGGCGAAGACCGATGACCGTTCCGGCGTTCCACTGCGCCGTGATCTGACCGATGCGCTGCGTGGCGCCGAGCCGGCCCAGGCGCCGGCCGCCACCGGGTTCTTCATCGCGCTCGAAGGCGGTGACGGTGCGGGCAAGTCCACGCAGGCCGACGCGCTCGCCGAGTGGATCCGCGCCAAGGGGCACGAGGTCGTGCTCACGCGCGAGCCGGGCGCGACGCCGGTCGGCAAGCGGCTGCGCTCGATCCTGCTCGACGTGTCATCGGCCGGGCTCTCGCATCGCGCGGAGGCCCTGCTGTACGCGGCCGACCGTGCCGAGCACGTGGATACGGTCGTCCGTCCCGCCCTCGAACGGGGCGCGGTGGTCATCACCGACCGGTACATCGACTCCTCGGTGGCCTACCAGGGCGCCGGACGTGATCTGTCCCCGACGGAGGTCGCCCGCATTTCGCGCTGGGCGACCGACGGGCTCGTACCGCATCTGACCGTGCTGCTCGACGTCTCGCCGGAGGCCGCGCGCGAGCGCTTCACCGAGGCGCCGGACCGGCTCGAATCGGAGCCGGCCGAGTTCCACGCGCGGGTGCGGGCCGGGTTCCTGACGCTGGCCTCCGCCGACTCCGGGCGCTATCTCGTGGTCGACGCGGCCCAGGAGCCCGAGGCCGTCACCACCGTCGTACGCCACCGTCTCGACCAGCTGCTTCCGCTCTCCGACGCGGAGAAGAAGGCGCAGGAGGAGGCGCGCAAGGCGGCCGAGGAGGAGGCGCGGCGGCGCGCCGAGGAAGAGGCCGCGCGCAAGGCCGAGGAGGAGCGCCTGGAGCGTGAGCGCCAGGAGCAGCTGGCCCGGCTTCGCGCCGAGGAGGAGGAGCGCAAGCGCCGCGAGTTGGAGGAGGCGCGGCGCCGCGAGGAGGAGCGGCAGGCCGAGGAGGCGCGCGCACGCGCCGAGGAAGCCCGCCGGCTCGCCGAGGAGGAGCGCCGCCGGCGTGAGGCCGAGGAGCAGCTGCGGGCCGCGGAGGAGGAGC
>NZ_JAEIMH010000027.1:0-21464 GCF_016464295.1 Streptomyces sp. N35
ACCCTGCGACTGCGACCGCAGATTCGACAACACGGACGCACCCATATCGAACTTCATCGGGCCTCCCCCGGACAACTCCATGTAGGCGGAATCCATGCCTATCAAGGGGTGCCCGGAGGAGGCAATCGGACGAGATCAACGATCACGAAGCTGTGACATTCAGCTTCCCGAAGCCCCCAGCAGAGCCCGTCCGATCTGCGGATACACCCCCTTCGGGTGTGCCCGGAACAGCGGCTCCGTACCGAAGAGGAACACCCGCGAGCCCTCCGCCCCGGCAGCGCTCACCACCGAGGCCCGGCCGGCCGCGTCCGCCGGTCCGCCCGTGCCGTCCTCCAGCGGACGCCAGTGCCCGGACAGGAGCGGGTTCCCGGCCCCGTACGACTGCTCGATACGCACCCCGGGCCCGAGGTCCGTGAACCAGACGGGGGAGTAGACGAAGGTGTGGTCAGGAGCGCCTCCCGTGACGAGGCCGCCCGCATTGGCCACCCGCACCACGCCGTTGGCGTCACCGTTGCCCGCGACCGCCTTCGCCGCCAGCAACCCGGTGTCCGAGCTGAGCGCCGCCCCCGTCTCACCGAGGCCGACCACACCGCCGCCGTCCGCGAGGAAGGCGTCGAGTGCGCCGCGCGCCGACGCGTTCAAAGCGCCGTGGTCCAGACCCGTCGACGCCATCAGGACATCGACGGCCGACCAGTCGAACCCCGCGTTCAGCGTCGCCGTCGACACCGGCACCACGTCGAAGTTCATCTCGCGCAGCGCGAAGAGCTCGCCGGACGAGACGGCCGCCGCCACCCGCGTGCGCGCGAACGCCTCCGAGCCCCGCGCCCGAGTCGCCGCGAACACCACGTCGTACTCGCGCGCGAGCTTCCACGCTTCGCGCCGTGCGGAGGACGGGACGATCGCGCTGCCGTCCGCGGCCTCGCGTACCGAAATGCCCGAAGCGAGCAGTGAGTTGAGCGCCGCGATCTCCCGCGGGTCGTCGAGACGGAGCCGCAGATCGCCGTACCGGGCCACATAGCCGGCGGAGGACGCCGAACGCACCGGAGTGCTCCGGACGTCAAAGCGGCCGTCCTTCACCTCGACGACCGAAGCGCCCCACAGCCGGCCGAGGCTCCAGCCCGAGATGTCGTACATCACCGAGACCTTGTCGCTGATGTCCCGCCCGTCCGCGAGCAGCACGTTCGCCATGCCGCGCTTGGGCTGCTCCAGATCCACGAGGTACGAGCCGCGCGGATACGTCCGGGAGCCGACCCGGAAATCACGGACGGCCCGCTCCACCCGTACGTCATTGGCGAGGAGATGGTCGACGAGCCGGGCCGCCGCCGTCGCCGAGCGCTGCGAACGTCCCGAGGCGGGGATGACGTACGCACGGGGGAAGTCCGTCGTGTACACGTCCTCGGGCCCGATGCCCGGCACACCGGGGACGGTCTCGGAGGAGACCGGCACCTGCGCCTCGCCCGCGTCCGCGCGCCGGAAGGTCTCGATCTGGTCGGCGATCAGCGCGGCACCGCGTTCCCGCACGAAGTCGAGCGTCGCGCGCATCGCCGCACCCGCGATATCGGTGTTGATCGCCGAGCGGCGGCGCAGCTCCTCCACCGGCAGCGTGTCGTACGCGCGGTTGTTGACCTGCATCGGGAACTCGATGGTGTGCGCGGCCGTCGCGCCATGGAACGGCATGTACTGCGGGGTGAAGATCGGCGGCCAGTCGTCCCAGCCCTCCTGCGAATCGCGGAAGGGGATCTGGGCGGGCAGCACGCCGTCCTCGGCCTCCGTGTAACCGAGGCCGTTGACCGCGGCCTCCATGCCGAGGGCGTTGGCGTAGGTGTTCTTCAGGAACAGGTCGTACTCGTAGTTCTCGCCGTGCGGGGGAGTGGTCGGCTCGATCAGCGTGCCGTTGACGTAACCGTGCAGGTCGATCATCACGGCCGGCTGCTTGTCGATGGCGATCTGCCGCATCGCGCGCGTCTCCGGCTGCGAGGCCGTCACGAAGTCGCGGTTGAGATCGAAACCGTTGGCGTTCGCGCGGGTTCCGGCGATCCGGCCGTCCGGATTGGCCGTGACGTTGAAGTAGACACGGGAGTGGTCGAGGAGCTCCTCGGTGCCGGCGTCCTTGGCAGCGGCCAGCTTCTCGATGAGCTTCAGGGCCGCGTCCGTGCCCTCCCACTCGTTGCCGTGGATGTTGTTGTTGATGAAGACCGGGGTCTTGTACTCGGCCTTGATCTGCTGGTCGCGGGCGGCCGTTGCCGGGGAGTTCTCGATGCGTTCACGCATCCGCTCCTGCTCGCGCGCCTCCCGCGCGGACTCGGGCGAGGTCACCGTCACCAGATACAGCTGATGCCCGCCCGCGCTGCGGCCCGCGATCTCCACGCTCACGCGGTCGCCCAGCTTCTGCAGGGCGTTCAGCTTCGGCGCTATGCCGTGATACGGGGTGAGCCCCAGCTTGAGGGACTTGTCGGCCGGATTCACCGGCACCGTGGGGAGTTGGCGCTCACGGGGATAGCCGGCCGTGTGCGAGAACTCGGGGACGAGGCCCTGCAACGCCCGCTCGGCCGTGCTCGCGGGCGACTTGGCGGCCTTGGACTCCTGCGCCTCCGCGCTGCGGACCGGGGACGGTTCGGGCCGGGGATCGGCCTGCGCTCCGCCCGGCACCAGCAGCGTGCCGGTCAGAGCGGCGCCGACCAGCAGGACGGGAACGGGTCTGGGTATGCCCACGCGTACCTCCACGATCCACTTGTTGACAGGTACGCGGTGTCTATCGGCTCAACTCCCCTACAACAAGAGGGCCTTGAGGCACCCGGGACTCCAGCCGTACGCGTGTCACAGCCGACCCGTACCCTGTGCGGCATGCGTGATCTAGGAACCGGGTTCGGTTATCTCCTCAAGGGCCAGCGCTGGGTCGTGGGCCACGGCCGGTGGTTCGGCTTCGGGCTGATCCCCGGCCTCATCACCGCCGTCGTGTACGTGGGTGCGCTGATCGGGCTCGCCTACGGGGCCGACGACCTGGTCGACTGGGCCACCCCGTTCGCCGACGACTGGTCCGGAGCCTGGCTCGGGCTCTTCCGCGGCTTCCTGGTGTTCCTGGTGTTCGCGCTCGGCCTGCTGCTCGCCGTGATCACCTTCACCGCCGTGACGCTGCTGATCGGCCAGCCCTTCTACGAGTCCCTGTCCGAGCAGGTCGACAAGTCGGTCTCGCCGGACGGCACCGCGCCCGAGTCCGGCCTGCCGCTCCTGCGCGAGCTGTGGATCTCCGCGCGCGACAGCTTCCGGATCGTCCTGCGGGCCGCCGCCTGGGCCGTGCTGCTCTTCGCGCTGGGCTTCATCCCGATACTGGGACAGACCGTGGTCCCCGCGATCGGCTTCTGCGTCACCGGCTTCTTCCTCACCCAGGAGCTGACCTCGGTCGCTCTGCAGCGCCGCCGTGTCGAGGTGCGGGAGCAACTGGCCATGATGCGCGGCCGCCGCCTGCTGATCTGGGGCTTCGGAGTGCCGCTCGCGGTGTCCTTCCTGATCCCGTTCGTCGCCGTCTTCCTGATGCCGGGCGCGGTGGCGGGCGCGACGCTGATGGTCCGGGACCTGCTGGGCGAGGACGACGACAACGAGAACGACGACAACGAGAACGAGGGCGATTCCCCGGGCGATCCCGCGACAGTGCGGCTCACCGTCCAGGATCCGGACGCCCGTTGAGTACCGATGACGCGAAGGACAGGATCCGTCCATGACAGAACTGATCGCCGTAGCGGTCATCACGGCCCTTGCCGTGATCAGCCCGGGCGCCGACTTCGCCATGATCGTGCGCAACAGTTATCTGCACGGCCGTACGACCGGACTGCTCGGCGCGACGGGAGTCGCCGCCGGTGTCCTGGTGCACGTCACGTACACGATGCTGGGCGTCGGCCTGCTCATCGCCTCGTCCACCGCGCTGTTCACGGCGATCAAGCTGATCGGCGCCGCGTATCTGGTCTACGTCGGGATCAAGACCTTCCGCTCGCGTCCGGTCGAGCTCGACCTCGAACGGACCACCGCCCTCTCGCCGTTCGGGGCGCTGCGGGCCGGATTCCTGACGAATGTGCTCAACCCGAAGACCACTCTGTTCGTCGTCTCGACCTTCACGCAGGTCGTCCAGCCCGGCACTCCGGTCGTGCAGCAGGTGGGATACGGCCTGTTCATGTCGTTCGCGCATCTGGTGTGGTTCGGCGCGGTCGCGCTGTTCTTCTCGCACTCGCGACTGCGCGCGGTGATGCTGCGCGGGCAGCGTGCCCTGAACAAGGTGATCGGGTCGGTCCTGGCCGGCCTGGGCATCAGCCTCGCCTTCGCACCGTCAAGCTGAGGCGTTCCGCCCGGCCGCCCGCAGCAGTCGTACGAAGGCGTCGGCGGCCGCGGGTGCCGAACGTCCGCGCAGGGTCGCCGCGTACACGGCCCGCGGCGGGATGTCGTCCTCGTGCACCGCGAGCAGCCTGATGTCCGGCCGCACACCGTCCGCCGCTAGCGCCGGGATGAGCGCTACCGCGAGCCCGGCGGCCACGTATCCCTGCTTGGCGATCCACTCGGCGGCGACATAGCTGACGCGAGGGCGGAAGTCCTCGCGCACGGCCGGATGCAGCAGGCTGCGTTCCGTGTGCGGGCTGCCGGACACCCAGTCGTCCCCGGCGAGTTCGGTGAGCCGCACCCGGCGCCTGCGGGCAAGTCGGTGCCCGGCGGGGACGGCCACGTACATCGACTCGTCGAGCAGTTTGCGCAGGTCGTACGCGGCGAGATCGGCGCCTGCCGTGGTCGAGACGACGGCCAGATCGAGCTCGCCGTGGTCGAGCCGGGACAGGAGGTCCTCGGTCAGCCCCTCCGCACAGCTCAGCTCCACCCGCGGATGCCGCTCGCGGAACGCCGCCACCGCACGCGGCAGCAGTGCGGCACCGGCCGTGGGGAACGCGCCGACCCTGAGCCGCCCGCCCGATACCTGCGCCAGCGCGGTCAAGTCGGCTCGGGCGCCGTCGAGTTGAGCGAGCACGGCCTCCGCGCGCGGCAGCAGGACCCGGCCGCGTTCGGTGGGCGTCACGCCGCGTGGCAGCCGGTCGAACAGGGCACCGGCGCCGAGCGCGGACTCCAGGGCGTGGATCTGCCGTGACACGGCGGACTGGGTGTAGCCGAGACCGCGGGCGGCCTCGGTGAACGAGCCGAGCCGGGCCACTTCGAGGAAGACCCGCAGCCAGGAGGTGGACAGGGCGGGGGCGTCGGCGGGTCCGGCAGGGGTGCTCGGCGCGGCGGATGGGAGGGGACGGGCGGTCTGGGCGGCTCGGCCGATGCCGTCCGGGACTTGTCGGTTCATCGCGTACCTCCGGTGCGTGGTCTGTGGCGCGGTGGCTCAGCCACTTGCTGGCTCGGTGGCTCAGCCACTTGGCCACCCAGCAGTCGGCCACCCAGCACTCGGCGGCCCAGCACTCGGCGGCCCAGCCACATGGTGGCCCGGTGGCTCAGCCACTCGCTGGCCCGGTGGCTCAGCCACTCGGCCACCCGGCGACCCAGCCACCCGGCAACCCAGCCACCCTGTGCCATGCGAGTCTGACATGGCCCTCATGCCAAACCCTCGCTTGTCGCATCGATACCCCGGTCCTAGCGTCGAGACATGGAAAAGATCGCCTTCCTCGGCCTCGGGCACATGGGCGCCCCCATGGCCGCCCATCTCCTCGCCGCAGGACACCCGTTGACCGTCTGGAACCGCACCGCCTCCCGCGCCGAGCTCCTCGTCGCCAAGGGCGCCCGCCCGGCCGCCTCGCCCGCCGAGGCCGTACGCGACGCGGACGTGGTCCTCACGATGCTCGCCTCCCCCGAGGCCGTACGGGACATCGCCCGGCAGATCGTCCCGGCCCTGCGCCCGGGCGCCCACTGGGTCGAGATGTCGACCGTCGGACCCGATGTCGTACGGGAGTTGGCGGCCGGACTGCCACCGGAGATCACCCTCGTCGACGCGCCCGTGATGGGCAGCACCGACAAGGCAGAGGCCGGCACGCTCGGCATCCTCGCGGGCGGTGACGCGGACGCCGTCGAGCAGCTGCTCTCCGCACTCGGCACCGTCACACGCACCGGCCCCCTGGGCACGGGCGCCGCCCTGAAGCTGGTCGTCAACACGGCCGTGCTCGGGGGAGTGGCCCTGGTCGGCGAGGCGATGCGGCTCGCCGACGCGCTCGGCATCCCGGAGGACGCCGCGAAGGCGACCCTCGGCCGCAGCGCCCTGGGCGGCGCCGTGCCGCGCGCCTTCGCCGAGGGCGTCCACTTCGCGGTCGAACTCGCCGTCAAGGACGTTCGGCTCGCCACCGAGATCACCCGGCTCCCGGCGATGGAGGCGATCCGCGACCATTTCGCGGCCCACCCCGACCTCGCCCACGAGGACATCGCGGCCGCGGTGACCCGTATCCGTACCGAAAAGCCTTGACCCGTATCCGTACCGAAAACCCTTGACCCGTATCCGTACCGAAAACCCTTGAGGAGCCCGTTGTGCAGATAACCCTGGACAACCCGCCTTCCGCGCCCGCCCCGCTCAGCCCGTACTACACGCAGGTCGCGCGCGTCGAACTCCCGGGCGGCGGCGCGCTGTTGCAGCTGTCAGGACAGGTGGCCGAGGGGCCGGACCTCGCGGCACAGAGCCGCGGTATCTTCGAAGCCCTCGACGCCCTGCTCGAGGCGCACGGCGCGGCACTCGCCGACATCATCAACATCCGCACCTATCTGACGGACATCGACCGCCTGCACGAGTACGGCGCGGTACGGCGTGAGTACCTCACGGGAACCCCGCCGACCAGCACCACGGTCGAGGTCTCGAAGCTCTTCCTGCCGTGGGCGCTCATCGAGGTGGAGGTCGTGGCCGCGCTGCCCGCGCACCGAGGTCCCCGGTAACCGCCCCTGCGCTATTCCCCGGGCTCCCCGAGCAGCACCAGGAAGTTCCGGAAGGCCCCCGGCATGTCCACGTTCTCGGGGTCGAGCAGCCACTGGTACTGCAGGCCGTCGAGCACGGCCACGAGCAGCGGCGCCGCCTGCTCGGGCGTGAGCCCGGACGGCAGCCGCTCGCCGTACTCGGCGCGAAGGAGCAGGGTCATGTCCTCGCGTACGGCCGCATAGCGCCGGGTGAAGTAGCCGCGCGCCGGATGGTCCTCCGTCACGCTCTCGCCCAGCAGGGCCGAGAAGGTCTGCACGATCGCGGGCCGCATCGCGTTGTACTCGACCAGCGACGCCAGGAGATCCATCCGCCACTCGCGCGCCGGCGGTGTGGCATCCCACTGGTCGCGCTCTTCCAGTACGGCGACGAGCAGCGCCTCCTTGGTGGGGAAGTGGTGCAGCAGCCCCTGCTGGGTCAGCCCCACCCGCTCGGCCACCGCGGCGAGGGACGCGCCGCGGTAGCCGCGCTCGGCGATCACCTCGAGCGCGGCCCGCACGATCTCCGCACGCCGCTGGTCGCTTCTCGTCTTCGCCGCCATGCCCACTCACCCTCGTCGGCGCCTCTCCGGATGCCACCGTACGGTGCCCGTCCACCCCAAAGATAACTGCCAGATAACGAAACCTACCGCTTCACAGGTAGGCGGTGCAGGATGGGGAGCGGGTCAGGGGCACGTCGATGAGGAGGTACGGCAGTGACTGAGCAGTCCAGGGACGCGTACGAGGCGGTCGTCGAGGCCGCGCTCGGGAAACTCGATCTCGATACGAAGGCCCGCCTCCTCGCCGGCCAGGACATGTGGACCCTGCCCGCGCTCCCGGAGATCGGCCTGCGGTCCCTGGTGATGTCCGACGGCCCGATCGGTGTACGGGGCGTGCGCTGGAGCGCCGACGACCCGTCCATAGCCCTCCCTTCCCCGACCGCCCTTGCCGCCGCCTGGGACCCGGAACTCGCGTACAGGGCAGGGCAGTTGCTCGCCCAGGAGGCCCGGCGCAAAGGCGTGCACGTGCTGCTCGCGCCGACCGTCAATCTGCAGCGCTCCCCGCGCGGCGGACGCCACTTCGAGGCGTACAGCGAGGACCCGTATCTGACCGGCGAGATCGGCACCGGCTATGTGCGGGGCGTGCAGGCGGGCGGCGTCGGCACCACCGTCAAGCATTTCGTCGCCAACGACGCCGAGACCGACCGCTTCACCGTGGACAACCTCGTGCCCGAACGGGCCCTGCGCGAGCTCTACTTGGCGCCCTTCGAGGCGATCGTCAAGCAGGCGAGGCCCTGGGGCATCATGACCGCCTACAACGCGGTCAACGGCCTCACCATGACCGAGAACGCCGCCCTGGTGAACGGCGTCCTGCGCGACGAGTGGGGCTTCGACGGTTTCAACGTCTCCGACTGGATGGCCGCCCGGGACACCAAGGGCGCCATCGAAGGCGGCCTCGATGTCGCGATGCCCGGCCCGATGACCGTGTACGGTCCCGCTCTCGCCGAAGCCGTACGCGACGGTCATGTCGATGAGCCGACCGTGGACGAGGCGGTCCGCAGGGTGCTGCGGCTCGCCGCCCGCGTCGGCGCGCTCGACGGCGCCGAACCCGCCGTCACCGCACTGCCCGAGCCGGTGGACGGCGAGGCCCTGGCCCGCGAGATCGCCCACCGCTCCTTCGTCCTCGTCCGCAACGAGCGGGGCATCCTGCCGCTCTCCGGCGCCGGCAAGGTCGCGCTGATCGGCGCTGCCGCCCGTGACGCCCGTGTGCTCGGCGGCGGCTCCGCCACCGTGTTCCCGCGCCGGGTCGTCTCGCCCCTGGACGGGCTCACCACCGCGCTCGGCGAAGGCTCGGTCGCGTACGCGAGGGGCGCGGAGCCGAGTGAGGAACTGGGCGTCGCGAAGGCCGGGTTCGCGCTGCGCGCCGTGTGCCGCGACACCGAGGGCCGGGTGCTCGGCGAGGCGCCGCTGGCCGACGGGGCGATCCAGTGGTTCGGCGGCGGGTTCCCCGAAGGGGTCACCTACGCGGAGCTCAGCCGGGTCGAGATCAAGGGCACGTTCACACCGCGCGTCGACGGTGCCCACCGCTTCGGCACCCGGGGACTCGGCACCCTGCGGCTCACCGTCGACGGGCGCGAACTCTTCGACGGCGAACAGCGGATGCCGGTCGACGGCGACCCCTTCGAGGCCTTCCTCGGCGCGCCCACCGAGCGCGGCACCGTCGAGCTGAAGGCCGGAGCGCCCGTCGAGGTCTCCCTGGACGTCACCCCGCCGAAGATCGAGGGCATGCCCATCGAGGCCGTCGCCCTCAGCCTGTCGCACGCCGAACCCCGGCGCGACGCCGACGAGATGATCGCCGAAGCGGTGCGTATCGCACGGGAGGCCGACACGGCCGTCGTCCTGGTCGCCACCACCGACCGCGTGGAGTCCGAGGGCTTCGACCGCCGCGACCTGCGCCTGCCCGGCCGCCAGGACGATCTCGTACGCGCCGTCGCGGCCGCCAACCCGAACACCGTCGTGGTCGTCAACTCCGGCTCCCCGGTGGAACTCCCGTGGCGCGAGGACGTCGCCGCCGTGCTGCTCAGCTGGTTCCCGGGCCAGGAGGGCGGCGCCGCGCTCGCCGATGTGCTGACCGGCGCCCAGGAGCCCGGCGGCCGGCTGCCCACCACCTGGGGCGCGCTCGCCGACGCACCCGTCACCGAGGTCACCCCGGACGCCGAGGGCCGACTCACGTACGGCGAAGGGGTGTTCATCGGCTACCGCGCCTGGGACAAGGCCGGCGCCACGCCCTCGTACAGCTTCGGGCACGGCCTCGGCTACACCGACTGGACGTACGAGAGTCTCCAGGTGACACGCGAGGAGGCCACGGTCCGTCTCCGCAACACCGGGGCCCGGACAGGCCGCGAGACCGTCCAGCTCTACCTCGCCCCGCCCGCGGACGGCGCCGTCGAGCGGCCCGCGCGGGCCCTCGCCGCCTTCGGGCGCGTCACCGCGGACGCGGGCGAGAGCGTCGAGGTGCGGATCCCGCTGCCGCGGCGGGCGTTCGAGATCTGGGACGAGAGCGCCGCGGCGTGGGCGTACCAGAAGGGCACGTACACCTTGGAAGCCGGACGTTCGCTCGCGGACCGCAGGCTGAGCGCGACGATCGAGGCATGACACGCGAGGGGCCTCACCTGCGTGTGGGGCCCCTTACGCGGGCGACTTCTCCGCGGTGACGGCCGTGAACGCCAGCTCGGCCAGGCGCGCCTGCCCGTTCCTGCTCGGGTGGAACCAGTCCCACCTGCTCAGCTGCCCCTGTCCGAAGCGGTAGTCGAAGACCGACCCGCCGTCGTAGCGGCAGTACTCGTCCTTCGCGCACACGTCCTTCAGGACCTCGTTGTACGCCTCCACGCGCGCGTGCACGTTCCCGCGCCGCTCGACGGCCAGGCTGTCCATGGCGTCCGGGTCGGCGAGCATCGACTGGCAGATGCCGAGCTTCCAGATCTGCTTCGCCATCGCGTTGCCCTTGCCCGAGGACCACAGCCGCGACAGATCCGGGACGCTCGCCACGAACACCTGGGTCTTGGGCAGTTCGCGGCGCAGGGCGCGCATCCCGTCCTCGAAGTCCGCGCGGAAGGAGGCGACGGAGGTCATCGCCGCGGCCGTCCCCCGACAGGCGTCATTGGCGCCCATCAGGACCGTCACCAACTCGGGTGACTTCTCGGCCGCCTGCTCCATCTGCTCCGGCAGCGCGCTCATGCGTGCCCCCGTACGGGCGAAGTTCCAACTCCTCGTCGCCGCCGCGTCCTTGCCGAGCAGCCGTATGGCGAGGCTGTTCACCGCCGGGTCGGTGCCCGTCGCCCAGGACGACTCGGGACAGTCGGAGAGCACCTGGCAGGCGTCGAAACCGCGGGTGATCGAATCGCCCACCGCCGCCATCGAGCGCGGGCTGGTGTCCCAGGTGGGAGTGGGTGTGGGGGAGGGCTTGGGGCGGTCGGCGGCCGCGGCGCCTTGCGGGGCCGGGGAGTTGCCGCCCTGCGCGTCACAGCCGAGGAGTGCGGTCGCGAGTACGGCGGCGGTCGCCGCCGAGGCCGCGGTACGGCCACGGAACCAGTTCCGGATCACGGTCGTCCCTTCTCTCGCCGTCCTGTGCACCCGCGCCCTGCCGGGTGAATGCCCGCCATTCCCGGGACCTGGACCCGACGGTACGTCACACTCGGGCCCGCGCCGCACGGTAGTTTTGCTGCGGTCGACCCGGAGTCGGAGCGCCGTCCCGCTTCCGGTAAATTACATCACGTCAGAAATGTCCCCTTTCGGGGAGTTTCCTCGATTCCGTGGATGTCCTGGATTTCCTCGGGAATCTTGGCGAAACTCCCGGCAACTGCCCGGCCAGGTGCGAGGCCCCAACCCTCGCCCCACCCTGGAGGTCCCGGTGACGACACGTGGAGTCCTGTACGTGCACTCCGCACCGCGCGCGCTGTGCCCGCACGTCGAGTGGGCGGTGGCGGGTGTGCTCGGCGGCAGGGTCACGCTCGACTGGATCAGGCAGCCCGCGGCGCCGGGTACTTGGCGTGCGGAGTTCTCCTGGCAGGGCGAGGCCGGCACGGGCTCCAAGCTCGCCTCCGCACTGCGCGGCTGGCAGCAACTCCGCTTCGAGGTCACGGCCGAGCCGTGCGCCACGGCGGAGGGCGAGCGCTACAGCTCCACTCCCGAGCTCGGCATCTTCCACGCGGTCACCGGCATCCACGGCGACATCCTGATCCCGGAGGACCGCCTCCGCGCGGCCCTCGCGCGGTCGGGGGGCGGCGAAAGCGACCTGGCCGCGGAACTCTCCAAACTCCTGGGCAAACCCTGGGACGACGAACTCGAACCCTTCCGATACGCGGGCGAGGGCGCCCCGGTGAGGTGGCTCCACCAGGTCGTGTGACACACAGCTGTGGGCACACACGGCGACAGCCCCCTGAACGGCAACCCGCACCCCGACCCCGTACACACGAGGAAGGCCCACCCGGCCGCACCGGGTGGGCCTTCCTCGTACGAACGAAAAGGGTCAGACGGTACGGAGGGCCAACACCACGCTGGGCCCGCCGAACCCGAACGAGTTGTTGATCGCGGCAATCGTGCCCTCGGGCAGCACCCGAGCCTCGCCCCGCACGATGTCCGCCCCGTCCGCGGCGATTTCCTCGTCGAGCTCCTCGACATTGATCGTCGGCGGAGCGAGACGGTGGTGCAGCGCGAGCACGGTCGCGACGGTCTCGATACCACCGGCACCACCGAGAAGGTGACCGGTCATCGACTTCGTACCGGAGATGGCCACGTGATCGAGATCCGCGCCGAGCACCTTGCGCAGCGCCTTGATCTCCGCGATGTCACCCTGCGGAGTCGAGGTCGCGTGCGCGTTCAGGTGCACGAGCTCCGACGGCTTGAGATCCGTCGAGTCGAGCAGATTCTGCACGGCCGCGGCGACGCCGCGCCCCGTCGGCTCGGGCTGCGCGATGTGGTGGCTGTCGGCGGACAGACCCTGGCCGAGCACCTCGCAGTAGATACGGGCGCCACGGGCCTTCGCGTGCTCCTCGGACTCGAGGATCACGACACCCGCACCCTCGCCGAGGACGAAGCCGTCACGGCCCTTGTCGTACGGACGGGAAGCCTTGGTGGGCTCGTCGTTGTTCTTGGACATCGCCATCATGTTGGCGAACGCCGCGATGGGCAGCGGGTGGATGGCCGCCTCGGTACCGCCGGCGACGACCACGTCGGCGCGGCCGGTACGGATCATCTCGACGGCGTAGCCGATCGCCTCGGCGCCCGACGCGCAGGCCGAGACCGGGGTGTGCACGCCCGCCTGGGCGTTCACCTCCAGACCGACGTTGGCGGAGGGGCCGTTGGGCATGAGCATGGGAACGGTGTGCGGGGAGACCCGGCGTACACCCTTCTCCTTGAGCACGTCGTACTGGTCGAGCAGCGTGGTCACGCCGCCGATACCGGACGCGATGACCGCGCCGAGACGCTCGGGGGCGACCTTGGACTCTTCGCCCGCCTTGCCCTCGTAACCGGCGTCCGCCCAGGCCTCCTTGGCCGCGATCAGCGCGAACTGCGCCGAGCGGTCCAGCTTGCGGGCGAGCGGGCGGGGCAGAACCTCGCCCGGGTCGACCGCGACGGGGGCGGCGATACGGACCGGCAGCTCGGCGAAACGCTCGCCCTCCAGGGGCTTCACGCCCGAGCGGCCCGCGACGAGACCTTCCCAGGTCGATGCTGCGTCGCCACCCAGCGGTGTGGTTGCGCCGATACCGGTGACGACCACGGTGCGATTGGTCGGGCTCACAGGAATTCTTTCTCCACGTGTAGAGGGTCGTGAATAAGCGGCACTACCGCTAGGTGGCGGCAGACAGCCGGCCCTGGTGGGCGGCCCTTGCGGGCCGGCCCGGGGCCAGGAAGGACCTGAGGTCAGTCCTGGTGCTTCAGGATGTAAGACGCGGCGTCGCCGACGGTCTTCAGGTTCTTGACGTCGTCGTCCGGGATCTTGACGTCGAAGCGCTCTTCGGCGGCGACGACGACCTCGACCATGGACAGCGAGTCGACGTCCAGGTCATCGGTGAAGGACTTGTCCAGCTGGACGTCCTCGACCGGGATACCGGCGATCTCGTTCACGATCTCGGCGAGACCGGCGACGATCTCTTCCTGAGTGGCGGCCATGTTGGCGCTCCTTCTTGTGTATCAGTGAGGTGGCAGGGTCCCGTACGGAATGGTCCGTGCAGGGTGCCTAGGGGAGGGTAACGACGGAGGCTGCGTAGACGAGACCCGCCCCGAAGCCGATGACGAGCGCGGTGTCGCCGCTCTTGGCTTCCCCGGTCGCCAGGAGCCGCTCCATCGCGAGCGGGATCGAGGCGGCCGAGGTGTTGCCGGTGGTCTCGATGTCACGGGCGACCGTGACATGCTCCGGCAGCTTCAAAGTCTTCACCATCGAGTCGATGATCCGCATGTTGGCCTGGTGCGGGATGAAGACGTCCAGGTCGTCCGCGCTGATTCCGGCCGCGTCCAGCGCCTGCTGGGCGACCTTCGCCATCTCGAACACGGCCCAGCGGAACACCGCCTGGCCCTCCTGCGTGATCGCAGGGAACTTGTGGACCGCACTGTCGTACTCGGTCCAGGCGACGGTCTGCTTGATCGTCTCGGACTTGTCGCCCTCCGAGCCCCAGACCGTCGGGCCGATGTGCGGCTCGTCCGAGGGGCCGACGACGACCGCGCCCGCGCCGTCACCGAACAGGAAGGCCGTGGCACGGTCCTCCAGGTCGGTCAGGTCGCTCAGGCGCTCGACGCCGATGACCAGGACGTACTCCGCACTGCCTTCCACGACCATGCCCTTGGCGAGCGTCAGCGCGTAACCGAAGCCCGCGCAGCCGGCCGAGATGTCGAAGGCGGCGGCCTTCTGCGTGCCCAGCTTGTCGGCGATCTCGGTCGCGACGGCCGGGGTCTGCTTGAAGTGCGAGACGGTCGAGACGATCACGGCGCCGATCTTGTCGGCGGTGAGCCCGGCGTCGGCGATCGCCTTGCCGGAGGCCTCGATGGACATCGCGGCGACGGTCTCCTGGTCGCTCGCCCAGTGCCGGGTCGCGATACCGGAGCGCGAGCGGATCCACTCGTCGGACGAGTCGATCGTCTCGAGGATCACCTCGTTGGGC
Organism: Streptomyces sp. N35; assembly: GCF_016464295.1. Classification (NCBI taxonomy): domain Bacteria; kingdom Bacillati; phylum Actinomycetota; class Actinomycetes; order Kitasatosporales; family Streptomycetaceae; genus Streptomyces; species Streptomyces sp. N35. The sequence goes on from NZ_JAEIMH010000027.1 coordinate 14,558, forward strand.
ACGACCCGCGTGGGCCGGTAGCCGCCGACGCCCATGATCTTGGCGTACGGCGCGCCCTTGCTCGGCTTGATCTTCGACATGCTCTTGAGCTCCTTGTCAGGCACCCGCCGCGTCAGCGGCTGATGCTGCTGTCTCTGCGATGAGCTCGCGAGCAGCGTCGAGGTCGTCGGGGGTCTTCAGGGCCAGCGTCTTGACGCCCGGCAGCGCGCGCTTGGCGATACCGGTGAGGGTGCCGCCCGGGCACACCTCGATGAGCGCCGTCGCGCCGAGCTCCTGGAAGGTCTCCATGCACAGGTCCCAGCGGACCGGGTTGGCGACTTGGCCGACCAGACGCGCGATGACCTCGGCGCCGGAGGCGACGGCCTCGCCGTCCTTGTTGGAGACGTAACGGACCGTCGGGTCGGCCGGGGAGAGCTCCTCGGCGGCCTTGCGCAGCGTCTCGACCGCGGGCGCCATGTGGTGCGTGTGGAACGCGCCGGCGACCTGCAGCGGGATGACCCGGCGGGTGCCCTCGGGCTTGTCGGCCCCCAGAGCCTCGATCTGCTCCAGGGTGCCGGCGGCGACGATCTGGCCCGCGCCGTTGACGTTGGCCGGGGTCAGGCCGAGCTTCTCCAGGTGCGGGACCACGATCTCCGGGTCGCCGCCGAGCAGCGCCGCCATGCCGGTCCGCGTGATCGCGGCGGCGTCGGCCATGGCCAGACCCCGCTTGCGTACGAGCTGCAGCGCGGCGGTCTCGTCGAGGACGCCCGCGAACGCGGCGGCGGTGAACTCACCGACGCTGTGACCCGCGACGGCCGACGGCTTGACGTCACCCAGGGCCGCTGCGGACAGCAGTCCGGCCGCGACGAGCAGCGGCTGCGCCACGGCCGTGTCGCGGATCGCGTCCGCGTCGGCCTGCGTGCCGTAGTGGGCGAGGTCGAGTCCGATGGCGTCCGACCAAGCGGCGAGCTTGTCGGCGGCGCCGGGGAGGTCGAGCCAGGGAGTCAGGAAGCCGGGCGTCTGAGCGCCTTGGCCGGGAGCGACGAGTACGAGCACTCTCACACTCTCTCTTGTGGACGGTGGGCGCCGCCCGTGGGGACAGGGACGAAGAACGGTCAGGGGAATTGTCGACCCCCGACAAAAGTCTAGGACTGCGGATCTCCGTCGGCCAGACGCCCCAGGATGAGGGCGATACGCAGCGTGAACGCGGAGCGGACATCCGAGGGCGACCAGCCGGTGACGTCTGTCACACGTCGCAGCCGGTAGCGGACGGTGTTGGGGTGCACGAAGAGCATCCGGGCCGCGCCTTCGAGGCTGCTCGCCTGTTCCAGATAGACGCTCAAGGTCTCCAGAAGCGCGGAGCCGGCCTCCTCCAGCGGTCTGTAGATCTCCTCCACCAACTGCTCCCGCGCCGCAGGGTCCGAGGCGATCGCGCGCTCCGGCAGGAGATCGTCCGCGAGCGCGGGCCGCGGGGCGTCCTGCCAGGCCGAGCACGCCTTGAGTCCGGCGGCCGCCGCCTGCGCGGACCTGGTGGCCGCGAGCAGGTCGGGGACGACGGGTCCGGCGACGACGGGCCCGGCCGCGTACGGGCCGATGAGCGCCTTCGCGACGGCGAGCGGATTGTCGCTGCCACCTGCGATGACGACCAGACGATCACCGAGCACACCCGTCAGGACCTGCAGCTTCGCATGGCGGGCGGCCCGGCGGATGGCCTCGACGGTCAGCTCGCTGTCGCCGTCGGGGGCGGTGCCGAGGATGACGCAGACATGTTCGGGGGAGTTCCAGCCGAGCGCGGCGGCCCGGCTGACGGCGCCCTCGTCGGCCTCGCCGGACAGCACGGCATTGACGACGAGCGACTCGAGCCGCGCGTCCCAGGCGCCCCGGGCTTCCGCCGCCTGGGCATAGACCTGGGCGGTGGCGAAGGCGATCTCCCGGGCGTACACGAGCAGCGCCTCGCGCAGCACCGACTCGTCACCCGGCGCCGCGACCTCGTCGATCGCGGTCTCCATGACCTCGATCGTCGTACGGACCATCTCGACGGTCTGACGCAGCGTGATCGCCCGGGTCAGCTCGCGGGGTGCGGTGCCGAAGACGTCGGTCGAGATGGCCTGCGGGGCGTCGGGGTGCCGGAACCACTCGGTGAACGCGGCGATACCGGCCTGCGCCACCAGACCGATCCACGAACGGTTCTCCGGCGGCATCGCCCGGTACCAGGGCAGCGTCTCGTCCATGCGCGCGATGGCCTGCGCGGCCAGGCTGCCGGACGACTTCTCCAGGCGCTTGAGCGTGGCGATGTGCGGATGGGCCGGGCGCGCTCCGGCGCCGGCCGGGGGCGGTCCGGAGTCGGGGTTTGGGTTCGCTGCGGGTTCGGGCACGGGACAAGACTGCCTTATCGGGGCGGCTCGGCTAAGTGGCGGGTCCCTGACCGACCGGTCTCCGTGCGCCTTCGCGGCGGCTACGGTGGGGTCCGTGATGGACGTACGGCGCTCCGGCGATCGGTACCGCGGCGGGGAGCCGGCGAGTGGTATCGAGTCGCTGCACGCGTTCTCCTTCGGGCCCCACTACGACCCGGACAACCTCCGCTTCGGACCGGTCATCGCCTGCAACGAGGAACACCTGAAGCCCGGTGCCGGCTTCGACGAGCACACCCACAGCCATACGGAGCTGGTCACCTGGGTCGTCGAGGGCACGCTGACCCACCGCGACTCGGAGGGCAACGAGACCGTCGTGAAGCCCGGCGATCTGCAGCGGCTCAGCGCGGGCGGGGGAGTGCGCCACGTCGAGCGCAACGACGGCGCCTCGTGCCTGGTCTTCGTGCAGATGTGGCTGGCACCCACGGCGGCCGGCGGCGACCCCGCGTACGAGATCGTCCGCGGCATCGCCGACTCCACGCCCTACGCGGTCCCCGCGGCCGGCGCCCTGCTCCACGTCCGCCGCCTGCGTCCCGCGGAACGGGCCGAGGTGCCGGACGCGGCGTTCGCGTACGTCCATGTCGTACGAGGTGAAGTCCGCCTCGGCGAGACGGAGTTGAGGTCCGGGGATGCCGTACGGATCACGGCCGGGCGGTCCCTGGAGCTGGAGGCGCTGCGGGGGCGGGCCGAGGTGCTGGTGTGGGAGTTCGCGGGCTAGGGCCTGATCCACAGGACAGGCCAGACCCTAGGAGCCCTGCGTTCCGTTCTGCGGCTCGCGCCACATCCGCCACATCGGCGGGCTCGACCGGTAGGTGATCTCCTCGCGTACGGCGAAGCCGTGTCGTTTGTAGAAGCTGAGATTCCGCTCGTTGCTCGACTCGAGGTACGCGGGGAGCCCCGAGGCATCCGCCTGGTCGAGCAGCGCTCCCAGGACCATGGATCCGCGCCCGGTTCCGCGCGCGGACGAATGCGTCCCGATGAACTCCAGGTACCAGTGCTCGGGTTCGACGGGATGCTTGCGCTCCATGTGCTGCAACATCCCGAGCAGCAGCGGCAGTCGGGTCCGCCCCGTCCGTACGAGCACCGGCAGGTTCCGTACGAGATCGCCCGCCCCGACCTTCCACTCGCCGGGCGGGCACCACACGGCGGCGACGGTCCGGTCGATATCGGTCCACAGGCGCCCGCGGTCGGCCTGCATGGCCAGCAGATCCTTGAAGAGCCTGCGCAGCCTCGGCACGCGATCCCGTGGAACGAGCCATTCCCAGACCGGATCGTCCTCGTAGGCATCGGCCAGCACATCGGCCAGCGCGTGAACATCGGCTCGGGTGGCGCGGACTATGTCAGCCATGAGGCCAACGTAGCCCGCCCGGCCGGGGCCGGGCATCCGCCCTCAGGCGGATGCCCGCCGGGCCCGGCGCTCCCCTGGTTGCAGGCCCTCGTCGCCCCGACCGGTGGTTGCAGGCCCTCGTCGCCCCGACCGGCTCAGCCCACCGAACTCCGCAACTCCGAAAGCACCGCATCCGTGAACGGCGGCCAGGCCTCAGCGGCCCACGCCCCGAACGCCCGATCGGCGAGAGCGACACACGCGGCCTGCGCATCCGGATCGATCCACAGGAACGTCCCCGACTGCCCGAAGTGCCCGAACGTCCGAGGCGACGACGAAGCCCCCGTCCAGTGCGGCGACTTGGAGTCCCGGATCTCGAACCCCAGCCCCCAGTCATTGGGCTTCTGATGCCCGTACCCGGGCAGGATGCCGGAAAGACCGGGATGCACCACGGACATCGCATCGAGCACGGTCCGTGCGTCAAGGAGCCGCGGCGCCTGCACCTCCGCCGCGAAACGCAGCAGGTCGGAGACCGTCGACACCCCGTCCTTCGCCGGCGAACCCTCGAGCGACGTCCGCGTCATCCCGAGCGGTTCGAGCACGGCCTGGCGCAGGTACTCCGCGAACGGAATGTCCGTCGCCTTGGCGATGTGATCCCCGAGCACCTCGAACCCCGCGTTGGAGTACAGCCGCCGCGTCCCGGGCGGCGCCATCACGCGGTGCTCGTCGAAGGCCAGACCACTGGTGTGCGCGAGCAGATGCCGCACGGTCGACCCCTCGGGCCCGGCCGGCTCGTCGAGCTCGAGTGCCCCTTCTTCGTACGCGATGAGCGCGGCGTACGCGGCAAGGGGCTTGGTCACGGAGGCCAGCGGGAAGCGCTGCGTCACCGGCCCGTGGGTGCCGACGACGGTGCCGTCCGCGCGGACGACCCCGGCCGCCGCGCTGGGGGCCGGCCAGTTCTCGATGAGGGCGAGGCTCTGCATGGCTACGAGCGTACGGTCCCGGGGGAGCCCGAGCGGTCCGGGGTGTGCCGGAGCGCAAGCCGCATGGCCGGGTCCGGAGTCCGCGCGAAGCCGAGCGACGCGTACAGCGGCTCGCCCGCATCGGACGCCCGCAGATCGACCTTGCGCACCCCGCGCCGCCCGAACCAGGCGAGCAGCTCCTCCATGCACGCCCGCGAGTAGCCCCGCCGACGCAGCTCGGGATCCGTGGCCACGCTGAAGACACAGCCGCTGATCCCCAGCGGATTCTCCGGGCCGCCGAGCCGGTACTCGATCGTCCCGACCGCGCACGCCGCAAGCCGGCCAGGAGCGTCCGGCTGCTCCACCACGGTCGCGGCCAGCTGCCCCTTTTCGCCCACGAGCTTGGCGCGCAGGACCTCCACCGAGACCGCCATCCACGCGGTGTCCGACTGCACACCGAGGTACTCGTCGAGCATCACCTTGCGCAGGCGTACCAGTTCAGGGGCATCATCGGGTGTGGCGAGGCGGGAGACGGCCATGCCGGGCACCCTGACCCCGTCCGCTCCGTGAACTCCTTCGGATATGGCTTGCTTGGAGTGCACTCCAAGGTTCTAGCGTGGGGGGTATGACGGTGATGGAGAGCACCCCCGTACCAGCCCACGTACCCGTACTCGAGACGACCTCACCCGCGGCCCCGGTCGACGCCTGCGCCTCTGGCCCGCGCCCCCATCCGCGCCCCGCGGGCCAGGACCGCTACACGATCAGCGAGGTCGCCGTGTACACCGGGCTCACCGCGCACACGCTGCGCTGGTACGAGCGGATCGGTCTGATGCCGCACGTCGACCGCTCCCACACGGGCCAGCGCCGGTTCACCAACCGCGACCTGGACTGGCTCACCTTCGTCGGCAAGCTCCGCCTGACCGGCATGTCCGTGGCGGACATGGTCCGCTACGCCGAACTGGTCCGCGAGGGCGACCACACCTTCGAGGAGCGGCGGCAGCTCCTGGAGAGCACGCGGCGCGACGTTCTCGCGCGGGTCGCGGAGCTCCAGGGGACGCTGGCCGTCCTCGACTACAAGATCGAGTTCTACGCGGGCGCCCCTGCGGCGCCGGAGAGGTCCTGAACCAGATGAGCACCATCGCGAAGGCACAGCTCGGCACCGGCGGACCCGAGGTCTCCGTCCAGGGACTCGGCTGCATGGGCATGAGCTTCGCCTACGGGCCGACCGACGCGGACGAAGCACGCGCCACCCTCGACCACGCCCTCGATCTGGGCGTCACCTTCTTCGACACCGCCGACATGTACGGGGCCGGCGAGAACGAGAAGTTCCTCGCCCCGTTCGTCCGGAAGCACCGCGACGAGATCGTGCTCGCGACCAAGTTCGGCATCGTCATCGACCCCGACGACCCGCTCAAGCGCGGCATCGACAACTCCCCGGCGTACATCCGCCAGTGCATCGAGGGCAGCCTGAGCCGCCTCGGCGTGGAGAGCATCGACCTCTACTACATGCACCGCCGCGATGTGACCGTGCCGATCGAGGAGAGCGTCGGCGTCATGGCCGAACTCGTCGCCGAGGGCAAGGTCAAGCACCTCGGCCTCAGCGAGGTCACCGCCGACGAACTGCGGGCCGCCCACGGCGTCCACCCCATCGCGGCGGTGCAGTCGGAGTGGTCGCTGTTCAGCCGGGACATCGAGCAGCACGTGGTCCCCGCCGCCACCGAACTGGGCGTCGCCCTCGTCCCGTACTCGCCGCTCGGCCGCGGCTTCCTCACCGGCTCCTTCGCCAATGCGGACAGCGATCTGGACGCCTCCGACTTCCGCCGCACGATGCCCCGCTTCAGCGGCGACAACGCCGCGGCGAACGCCGCCCTGCTCGCCCCGATCCGCTCGGTCGCCGAGTCCCGTGACGCGACGCCCGCCCAGGTCGCCCTCGCGTGGGTGCAGCAGCGGGCCCAGGCGCACGGTCTGACCGTGGTGCCGATCCCCGGCACCCGTAAGCGCACCCGGATCGAGGAGAACGCGGCCGCCACCCACCTGATCCTGACCCCGTCCGAGCTCGAACTCCTGGAGCCGATCGCGGGCCAGGTCGCGGGCGGCCGCTACGCGGACATGTCCTTCACCTCGGCCGGCCGCGAGTAGCAGCCACAGAGGCGGGCGGACACGCCAAGTCCCGTCCACTGTCGAGTTGTCGATCCCGCGTGAGGTGCCGGTCCGCTGGCAGCGGACCGGCA
>NZ_JAEIMH010000027.1:21474-31682 GCF_016464295.1 Streptomyces sp. N35
GCGCGCCCCGCGGAGGGGGCGGGGCGCGGGGCGCGGGGGCCAGACACCTCACACTTGGTGGCGCACGGGCACCGCCCCGGGCCGCCATCAGACCGGCCCGCCGCAGACACCGGCTCCGGAGGCCGCCCTCACGCGAGGCCGAGGGCGAAGACCGCGAAGGAGGCCGCGAGCAGACCGGCCACCGCACGCCGTACGTTCGCCGCACGCGAGCCCGCCTGCCACGGCGCCTCGAAGCGCCGCGCCCAGCGGCCGATCAGGACCAGGAGCGCCGCGAACACCGGCAGCCACGCGATCCTCGCCGCGATCCAGCCGAGCGTGTCCGGCGCCGTGGTCAGACCGCCGATCGGGCCGAGGAACGAACCGAGCGTCGCCGCACCGAACATCGCCGTCTGGTGCCAGCACAGGATCGTCATCGCCGACAGGTTGATGATCACGACGGGGGCCCACAGCGCGGGCCGCCGAAGCAGCTTGCCGAGGCGGTCGCGCAGCAGGATCGCGGCGCCGCTCTGCGCGGCGGCCAGCGCGAGCACCAGCAGGGACGGCGGGTGCGAGTTGGTGCGGGCCTCACCCGGCACGCCGACCATCGACGCCGGGTAGTGGAAGGCGAGGAGCAGCGCCGCGAACAGCGCTGTACCGCCGACGAGGAGCAGCCACGCGCCCCGCCTGCCGATCTTCTTCTCACCCCAGCTGACGCCCAGTTGGTAGGCGAACATCCAGCCGGGCAGGATGTTCAGCATGCTCAGCCAGGACGGCATGGACTCGGCGAACGGTCCGTAGCGCAGGAAGTCCACGACGGCGACCGAGGCGAGCAGTGGTGCCGCGGCCCAGGCGCCGAGGCGCTCGGCGGCCCTTACGCAGAACGGTGTGAGCGCCGTGATCACGGTGTACACCCCGACGAACCACAAGGGCTGGATCACCAGCGTCGCCCCGGTGTGCAGGGTCGTGCCGGGCACGCCCAGTGCGTAGAGCACCGGGATCAGCGCCGCCCACACCGCGGTCACCCCGAGCACAGGGCGCCCGAGCCGGGCCACCCGTCCGCGCAGCCAGCGCCCGGAGGACTCCCCGCGCGCCAGGGAGCGGCGGTACGAGAGCACCGAGGCGTATCCGCCGACCAGGAAGAAGATCCCGAGCATCTGCAGCACCCAGCTCATGGGCGCGAAGAACTCGAAGGCGGACAGCGGGCTCGCGTTGCGCAGCGCGCCCTCGCCGTCGACGCGGAAGCCGCCGAGCAGCCAGTGCCCGATCGGCACCGCGAGCAGCGCGAGGGCGCGCAGCCCGTCGATCGCACGGTCGCGATGCTCCGGCGTACGGGCGTCGATGCTCGTGGCGGTCTTGCGCAGGGCACCGAGCGCCTTGGCCGGACGGGAGCCGGACCTTGAGCCCGGCCGCGAGCCGGATCCGGGGCCGGACCTTGAGCCCGGCCGCGAGCCGGATCCTGACCCTGACCGGGACTCCGGGTCGACTGGTCGTGGGGCGAGTGCGGTGCTGGTCATGGCGGTGTCCTCAAGTGGTCGAGAAGTACGGGGTGTCGGAGCCGCGACGGGCTCAGAGCTGTTCGCCGAGGGCGATGCGAGCGAACGCGCGCAGGGAGTCCGTGCCGGGCTCGAAGTAGCCCGTGTGGCCGTCGACTCGGGCGGTCGGCACGGTGCGGGCGCCGAAGTCCGGGTCGGCCGGATCGGCACCGTGGCCGAGGCCGAACAGCTCTACGTTCGGTACGTCGTCGATCCAGTCGCCCTGGGCCTTGGCCGCCCAGACCCGCGCCTTCGTGTGGAGATCCGCCACGTCGTCCGCGTGCATCCCGGGCGAACCGGCCACGACCAGATCGGCGGCGGGCAGCTCCGGGGCCGCCTCGCCGCAGACCACCGAGCCGTAGCTGTGGCAGAAGAGCACCGGGTCGGGTGTGCCCGCGGCGTCGAGCCCCTGCACGAAGCGGGCCAGGCGCGGCGCACCCGCCTCGGCGAGCCGACCGGTGGCGGCGTCCGGGCCGATCCCGACCGGCGTGGTGTACCCGGCCCAGGCGATCACCGCGCTGCGGTGCCCGGTGGCCGCGTACAGCGAACGGCCCATCCCGGTCGGTGTGCCGTACGGGTCCTTCTCGCGGTCGAAGCTGTTCAGGTCGATGTCGGAGCCCGGCACGATCACCGACACATGCGCGGCGCCGCGCAAGTCGCCGTACACCTCGGCGACCTGGCCGCGCTCCCGCGGGTCGAAGACGATGATCTGCCGGCCGTCCGCCCGGAGCGCGTCATAGCGGTCGGCGCGGTCACGGGCCGCCTCGCGGTCACGGGAGGGCAGCGTCCGGTCCTGGGCGCGCCGCAGCTGCTTGGCGCTCTCCTCCTGCAGGGCACGGGCGTTGGCCTCGTACCGCAGCTCCACCGGCGCACCGTCGAGATTGCCGACCACGAGCGGGTGCCGGTCGAGCAGCCCCTGCTGCTGTGCGGTGCTCAACGAGCGGAAGAACGCGGCCACTTCGGCCGGCTTCGCCGTCGCCGGGTCGGGCAGCTGCTGACCGAGCGCGCGGTCGGCGCGCCAGGAGCTGACGCCCGGGACGGGGCCGGTCACCGGGGTCTGCTGGTTGCCCGCGGCCCAGCCGGCGGTGCCCGCGACGAGCATCCCGCTGAGAGCGGCCGCGACCAGAGTCCTCTTGCCGCGTGCCTTCCAAGCCTGAAGCCGCATGACCGGTCTCCCCTTCGCATCCGTCCGTCGTGTTGCTGACGGAGGGAAGGTAGGAAGACGGTGGGTGCCCGGGCGTCACACTGCGGAGCCAAACCGCGGCTGATACCCCAGTACTAGGGGGTCTAGTGGGGGAGCCTGTCAGGGGCGTGCCGATGGGGGAGCGTTCTTGTGTGTCAGGTATCCCGGGGTTTCCAGGAGCTCCTATTCGTCGCCCCTGGCGGGAACGACGACGCCGGCCTCGTACGCGAAGATCACCAACTGCGCCCGGTCGCGGAGATCCAGCTTGGACAGGACCCGGCCGATATGGGTCTTCACGGTCTGCTCGGCGAGGACCAGATGCCCGGCGATCTCCTGGTTGGACATCCCGCGCGCGATCAGCTCGAGCACCTCGGCCTCGCGCGGCGTCAGACCGTTCAACTTGAGGGCGGGATCCTTGCGCTGCGCCGGCCGCTGTTTCACGAAGTCCGCGATGAGCCGGCGGGTGACGGAGGGCGCGAGCAGCGCCTCTCCGGCCGCGACGATCCGTACCGCCGAGATCAGATCGTCCGGCGGTGCGTCCTTGAGGAGAAAGCCGGACGCCCCGGCGCGCAGCGCCTCGTAGACATAGTCGTCCACATCGAACGTGGTCAGCATCAGGACCTTGGGACGGTGGATCACGCCGGGCGGCGGATCGAGCAGCCGCCTGGCCGCCTCGAGACCGTCCATCTCAGGCATCCGCACATCCATGAGCACTACATCGGGATGCGTGGAGCGGCCGAGCTCGACCCCCTGTTTGCCGTCCTCCGCCTGCCCGACCACATCGATATCGCTCTGCGCGGCCAGGAGCGCGGCGAAGCCCGCCCGCACCATGGCCTGGTCGTCGACGATGAGTACGCGGATGATCACAGGAGGAGTGCCTTTCTCGGGCAGCCGGGGACTGTCTTGTGGATCAGTCCCTAGGTGTCCTGTTCGGACTGCGGGGTGTCCTGCGCGGGCCGGGAGGCGCCCTCCGCGGGCGGCTCCCCGTCGTGCTCGTGCAGAGGGATCCGGGCCTCGACACGGAAACCGCCGCCGGCGGCGGGGCCCGCCTCGAGAGAGCCACCGGTCAACCGTACGCGCTCACGCATCCCGACCAGACCATGCCCGGTGCCCGAGGTCTCCAGGGCCGAACGCGGCTTCCGCGCGGGCCCGTTGACGATGGACAGGATCAACTCGTGCTGGTGGACATCGAGTTCGACGCGCGCGAGGGCGCCCGGCGCATGCCGGATCACATTCGACAGGGCCTCCTGCACGATGCGGTACGCCGAGAGGTCCACGGCCGGCGGAACCCCGGTGACCAGCTCCTGCAGACGAGCCTCGGCGGGCGTCATGGCCACCTGGACGCCGGCCCGGCGGGTGGCCTCGGCCAACTGGTGCAGCCGGTTCAGACTGGGCTGCGGGGTGCGCTCGGCCTGTGCCTCCTCATTGCGCAGCACCTTGAGCAGCCGGCGCATCTCGGTGAGCGACTCGCGCGCGGCGGCGGCGATCTCACCGAACTCCTTCTCCACCTCGGGCGAAAGCCCGGGGAGCCGGTACTTGGCCGTGTCCGCCTGCACGGTGATCACCGACATGTGGTGGGCCACGACGTCGTGCAGCTCCCGGGCGATCCGCGCCCGTTCCTCGAGCAGGGTGCGCTGCGCCCGTTCCGCCTCGCTGATGGTCTCCTGCTCGGCCAGCTTTGCCTGGGCCTCACCGCGCAGCCGCAGGGCGTACGTCACGACCAGAGTGACCCCGGCGAGGACCAGCATCAGGACCCAGGAGCCGTCGCTGTAGGTCTGCGAGAGCTGCTCGAAGAACACCCCGGCCGCCGCGGTGACCAGGAAGATCGCGATCAGGGTCCGGCGGCTCTCGCGCAGACCGAGCAGCACCATCAGGAGCACATAACCGACGATGATCATGGGAGTCCACGGCCAGGACCGCCCGTCGACATGTTTGCCCGCGTACAGCGCCAGGCCGCCGATCACATCGGCGGGGAAGATCACCCACCATGCGTGCAGGGGGCGGGTCAGGGCGAGCAGCAGCGGCAAGGTCTGGGCGACGGCGAGAGCGCCCGCCATGCCGCCGTTCATCCCGTAGTCCTGGATGAGCACCGTGACGGTGGTGGGCAGCAGAGCGGCGACGAAGGCGAACACCACGACATACGGAGTGGCCCGGACCCAGCCCTTCTGCGCCTGGGCGAGGGGAGCGCGTCCGGCGGCCGCGGGGGTGGTCAGCGCGATGCCGAACTCCCGCAGCCCGTCCCGCACCGCGGGCCAGGGACTGTCCGCCGGCTTGTCCACGCGGGCCGGGCCCGGATCGGGCGCCGCGCCTGAAGCCGAGTGCTCGCCCGCCGTCCGCCTCCAGGGCAGGCGTGGCAGCCACCGTCCCGCCCGGCGTCCGGGCTGGTTGGTGGTCTCGTCGGTCGAGGACTGCTGCGCGTCATTCATGGCCTGATCAGCGTAGGCAGGAAGCCATGCCGCTCGCGTCATACCGCAGAGCCGGACCTGACCTCATACCCCGGTATTACCTCCGGCCACAGCGCCACCTGGGGCGCCGCCAGGACCTCGGGTCCGACTGACACCCCGTACCCCTCAAGGCTCCGCCGGTCCAAGGCTCCGCCGGCTCAAAGCTCCGCCAGCAACTCCGCCTTCTTGGCGGAGAACTCCTCATCCGTCAGCAGCCCCGCCCCGTGCAGCTCCCCGAGATGCCGGATCCGCTCCGCGATGTCGGCAGGATCCCGCCGCCCCGCGGGCCGCGCGTCCTCGATGGCCGCCGCACCCCGCGCCCGCACGGTCGCGAGCACCGCGGCCGCGAACGGCAGCGATTCATGCACCGGTCCGTACCCGAGCCCGAAGACCACCGCGGCCGGATCCTGATCGGCCTGCGCGGGCTGGACGACCGTGCCGGGCCGGCGGATCAGCCGCATGTATCCGTCGAAGATCTCCGGCGAACGCCACTCGACACCGCTGAGATCGGACACGGGGAAGGTCTGGTCGCCCGCCTTCCACTTCGCCGACGAGGCCCCCGTCCAGAACCAGCGGAAGCTCACCGCCTTCCCGTCGAACGAGGCCTTTCCGTCGTACGCCTTGAAGTGCAGCGGCCCCTGAGGCGCACCCACCATGAAGCGGTCGGCGGGCCCCTCGGAGGACGGCAGGACGGCGCGCAGCTCGTCGCGGTAGTACTCGGCGAGCGTCTCGCGCTCGGCCGGCAGCACCAGGCGGTACGGATCGCACCCGTCCTTGAGCTGCCCGGCCGCCGCTTCCATCAGCGGATCGGCGCCGGCTCTCGGTACGGCGTGCAGCACCACCGTGCCCCTCTTCCCCGGGGCCAAGGTCACATCCGCCAACGCCTCGTGGGGGATGCGGCGTTCACCGAGCGCATGGAACAGCTTCGGTGACCTGATCCCCCGTTCGAAGCGGATGAGCACGGAGTCCGTGTCGAACTCCCAGGCGGCATGAAATCCGGCCAGTACGTCACCCATGCGGCTCATCGTATGCGGCATGCGCCTGTACGTCCCCCCTCGATACGTTCCGGCGTCTTCCCGCCCCGGCGGTCTTCTACGCGCGTCGGCCAGGCCCGGGACCGCAGCTCTTGCTCTCCGCACCCCGGAACGGGACGCTCCGCCCGCGGACGGCGACGCTCCGTCCCCGGACCGCGGCGCTCCGCCGCGGGGTGCCGTCCGTTCCCGTCGGTCGGACCCTGCCCTGTCCGCCCGGCCTCACACGTGAGCCCGGCACGCATCCCCGTCATCCGCGCAGCTGACCTCGTCCAGACGGCCGACACCGATCCGCGCGAAATTACGCAGGCTCTCCGTACCCGGCTCGAAGTAACCGGTGTGCCCGACCGAGTCCTTGGCCGAAAGCACCCGCGCCCCGAACCCGGCCGACACCGGATCCACCCCGTGGCCGAAACTGCCGACCTCCAGATGCGGGACGTCCGCGATCCAGTCGTCTTCGTCGCGCATCGCCCACACCCGCGCGGAAGTTCCCAGGTCGGCGGCGGTCTCGGCGCGCATCCCGGGGCTGCCCGCGACCGCGATGTCCCGGACGCGGGGCGGCAGTTCACGCGCGGCGAGCCCGCAGACGACCGAGCCGTAACTGTGGCAGTACAGAGCGGTCGGCGCCTGGCCGGGCAGTGAGCGGAGCATGGCGTTGAGCCGCAGCGCCCCGTCCTCGGCGCGCCGGACCGTGAAGGCGTCCATGCCCACCCCGCCGGGCGCCGTGTAGTCGGCCCAGGCGATCACGGCGGTACGGGTGTCCGGGTCCTCGGCGCGCTGGGTGCGGTACAGCGCGCGGGACATGCCGGACGTCGCCGAATACCGTCCGAAGGTCTTCTGGAACGTGAGCAGGTCCGTGTCCACGCCGGGCACGACGACCGACACCCGCTCGGCCTTCTCGAGATTGCCGAGCACTTCGGCCACCCGCCCGCGGCCGGACGGGTCGAAGGCCAGGAGGTCGCGGCCGGGCTTCAGAAAGGATTCGAAGCGGTGCATACGGCGTCCCGCGTCGCGTCTGCCCGTATCGGACAGGCGGGTGTCGTTCATCCGCTCCCTTTCGGCCTTGACGGCCTTGTGCAGGGAGTGACGGTTCGCCGCGTAACGCAGAGTCACCGGTGCGCCGTTGAGGTTGCCGACGACCAAGGAGTAGCGCTCGGCGAGGCGATCCTGCTGTGCGTCGCTCAAAGTGGCGAAGAAGCGCGAGATCCGTGTGGCCGGCGCCTGCGGATCGGGCAGATCCCGGCCGTCGATGCCACCGCGGTTCCAGGCGGCGAGCGCGGCTTCGAGCGGTGTCGACCCGCCCTTGCTGCGGACCGCGGTCCAGCCGGTGGCCGTCAGCATGACGAAGACAACGGCAACGGCAAGGAGGGCGCGCCAGATGTTCAGCGAGGGCGTGGAGTCGAAAGAAGTCACGATCCGGCCACCCTAGGAGACCCGGACGGCCCGCCGCACGGACCGTGGCGCGGATCACGTTACGTATCGGATGATCGGGCCAAAGCGGGCACTCTGCGGCTTCTTCGCTCACGGAACGTAAGCATCCGTTCCGTTTCGTGTACGGAAACGGGTGCGGTTACCGCCGCCAGTCCCCGGCCAGCGAGGGCTCCAGCCGTTCGAGCAGAGAAGCCGTGAGCCGTCGCATCGACTCCACGCTGATCTCCTCCCCGGCTCCCCAGCGCCGCCCCGCCAACTGCATCACCCCGCTGAACGCCGCGACCGCCACCCAGGGCCGGGGATCCTCTTCGGGATCGAGGCCCTCCCGTGCGGCGACGATCCGCACGATCTCCTCCTCGGTCTCGGCCGTCCGCCGCATCTGCACGGCGAGCAGCGCGGGCGTCGACTCGATCATGCGGAACGCCCGCATGTACATCTCCACCGGTACGAACTCCTCGATGGACTCGCCGATCGAGTCCCAGGCGTCGAGCACCGCGCGCCGCAGCGCCTCGAACGGCGGCTCCTCGGGCGGCCGGCCGCGCAGCGACTCGACGAAACGGGCCTCGACCATCTCCTGTACGGCGAAGACCACTTGTTCCTTGCCGGCGAAGTAGCGGAAGAAGGTGCGCTGCGAGACGTCGACGGCGGCGACGATCTCGTCGACGGTCGTGCGCTCGTACCCCTGGGTCGTGAAGAGCTCGATCGCGGCGCGCACCAGCGCGTCCCGCGTGCGCTGCTTCTTGCGCTCGCGCAGCCCTGGAGCCACTCCACGCGCTGTCACTCCACGGCCCTCTTTCCTCCTGTTTGCCGGACCCCGCGTCCGGGGTCACATTACCTGTGAGCAACGTGACAGTTACCGACTAGTGGCTGACATTGTCAACTGTCAGCGACTGTCACTAGCCTTTTCCCCATGACTAGTCAGACCACCGTCGACAAGGCCGACAAGGCCCCCGATTCCCCGGCGAGTACCTCCGAACCGACCACGGCCAAGGGGCTGCGCGGCCACCCTTGGCTGACCCTGTTCGCCGTGGCCATCGGCGTGATGATGGTCGCCCTCGACGGCACGATCGTCGCGATCGCCAACCCCGTGATCAAGTCGGATCTGGGTGCCACCTGGCAGCAGATCCAATGGATCACCAACGGCTACTTCCTCGCCCTCGCGGTCACGCTGATCACCGCGGGCAAGCTCGGTGACCGGTTCGGCCACCGGCAGACCTTCCTCATAGGCGTCGTCGGCTTCGCCGTGGCATCCGGTGCGATCGGCTTCTCCAACAGCGTCGGTTTCGTCGTCGCCTTCCGTGTCCTTCAGGGCCTGTTCGGCGCGCTGCTCATGCCGGCCGCGCTCGGCCTGCTGCGCGCGACCTTCCCGGCCGAGAAGCTCAACATGGCCATCGGCATCTGGGGCATGGTCATCGGTGCCTCCACCGCGGGCGGCCCGATCCTCGGCGGCGTGCTCGTCGAGCACGTCAGCTGGCAGTCGGTCTTCTTCATCAACGTGCCGGTGGGCATCATCGCCGTGGTGCTCGGTGTGGTGATCCTGAAGGACCACCGGGCAAAGAACGCGCCGCGCTCGTTCGACGTCCTGGGCATCGCGCTGCTGTCCGTCGCGATGTTCTCCCTGGTGTGGGCCGTCATCAAGGCGCCTGAGTGGGGCTGGGGTTCGACCAGCACCTGGGCCTGGATCGGTGGCTCCCTCGTGGCGTTCGCGCTCTTCGCCTTCTGGCAGACGCGGGCCAAGGAGCCGCTCGTACCGCTGCAGCTGTTCCGTTCGGTGCCGCTGTCCGCCGGTGTGGTCCTCATGGTCCTGATGGCCATCGCCTTCATGGGCGGCCTGTTCTTCGTCACCTTCTATCTGCAGAACGTGCACGGCATGAGCCCCGTGGACAGCGGTCTGCATCTGCTCCCGCTCACCGGCATGATGATCGTCGGCTCCCCGCTGGCGGGCGCCATGATCACCAAGGTCGGACCGCGCATCCCGCTGGCCGGCGGTATGGCGGTGACGGCGCTCGCCATGTACGGCATGTCCACGCTCGAGACCGACACCTCCAGCCTCACCATGTCGATCTGGTTCGCCCTGCTCGGCCTCGGCCTCGCGCCGGTGATGGTGGGCGCCACCGAGGTCATCGTGGGCAACGCCCCGATGGAGCTCTCCGGTGTCGCGGGCGGTCTGCAGCAGGCCGCGATGCAGATCGGCGGCAGCCTCGGCACCGCCGTACTCGGCGCGATCATGGCCTCGAAGGTCGACAGCAGCCTGGCCGGCAACTGGGCCGACGCGGGCCTCCCGCCGATCCCCGAGGCGCAGCTGGGCCAGGCCGCCGAGGCCGTGCAGTCGGGTGCGGCGCCCGTGCCGCCGAACACCCCGCCGGAGATCGCCGCGAAGATCACCGACGTGGCGCACGACACCTTCATGTCCGGCATGAGCCTGGCCAGCCTCACCGCGGCCGGTGTCGCCGCCTTCGCGATCCTGGTCGCTCTGCTGACCAAGCGCGGTGCCAACGCCGAGGCAGGCGCGGGAGTCGGTCACATCTGACGTTCTGACGTTCTGACGTTCCGCACGCGAAGCAGCTGCCGAAATCCCCGCCGGGTCGCCCGGCAAGGCGGGGGCCAA
>NZ_JAEIMH010000027.1:31692-37328 GCF_016464295.1 Streptomyces sp. N35
CGGGCGCAGCACCCCCGAAACCCCCCGCGGGCCCCCCCGCGGGGGATTTCCCCTATCAGGGTGACGGCTGCCGAACCCCCTTCCCGGACGCTCCCGGCGCGGTTCACAGTTGCGCCGACTGATCGACACGACACGGGGGTTCACCACCATGCGCACGACGAGGACTCAGCTCCGTACGACCATCACCGCGGCCGCGCTCGGCGTCGCCGTACTCACCACGGCCACGGCACCGGCGGCGGCCGCACCACCGGGACCGACGGGCTGCGGACCGGGGGAGCTGTGCCTGTGGACGGCGCCCGACTACACCGGCGACCGCACCACGTACGAACTGACCGAGCTGACGACCGAGGCCTGTACGGCGCTGCCGGCGGGGAGCAGCGCCCAGGCCCTCGTCAACCGCACGGCCCGCCCGGTCACCACGTACCAGTCCGCGGAGTGCGAGGAAACGGGCGACTTCGAGACCTACCCGGGCCGCGGGGGCGGCACGTGGGCACCTGCATCGCCGTACCAGGTCAGGGCGTTCAAGATCTGGGAGAGCTAGCCACGCGGGCCGGGAATGTCAACCAAAGCCCGTTGTCGATGAGTTGAACTCCCGGAGCGGGGCACTCGATGAGTCAAGCCCCCTCGACAACGCTGGGAGTGATGATGGCGGGCTTCGGACACAGCACGCGCAGGCGCCCCCGCACACGAGGCCGCACAGGGTCCCGGTCCGGGCCGGATCGCGCGACGCTGGGAATTATCGGAGTCATCTGCGCGGTCGCGGGATTCTTCGTGCTCCACATTCTGCTGGGGCCGATCGCGATCGTCTGCGGATGGCTCGCCATGGGCCGGCGCTGGGACGGCGGACACCGCCTTCCGGCGCTGGTGGCCGTGGTGCTCGGCGCGATCGACACCATCCTCGCGCTGATGTGGGTAGCCGGTGCCGCAGGACCTGGATTCTAAGCCTGCGGCTGGAATCTAAGCCCGCGGCTGGAATCTAAGCCCGCGGACCGGACCCCGAGGGCGACGGCAGCGCGGCCGACGTAGGAGCGGAAGGGGCGTCGGCCGCCGCTGTCGTCCCCCTGGCTCCCGGAGAGGCTCCCCCAGGCGCACCCCCAAGCGCCCCCCCCCCCGCGCGCAACGGCCCGGCCCCCTCCGTCAGTTCGAGGATCGCCGCCGTCTGCCGGCGCTCCTCCGCGTCGTCCTGCTCGAAACGGGCCATGAACCATGCGGCGATGTTCGCCGTGACCACACCGAGCAGCGCGATCCCCGAGAGCATGAGCCCGACCGCGATCAGCCGACCCAGGCCCGTCGTCGGCGAATGGTCGCCGTAGCCGACGGTGGTCATCGTCGTGAACGACCACCACACCGCGTCACCGGGCGTCTTGATGTTCCCGCCGGGCGACTCCCGCTCCACCGCGAGCACCGCGAGCGACCCGAAGATCAGCAGCCCCACGACCGAACCGGCCACATACGTGGTCAGCCGGATCTGCGTCGCCATCCGGGCCCGCCGCCCCACCAGCATCAGGGTGGAGACGACCCGCAGCAGCTGGAACGGCCTGAGCAGCGGAAGGAGCACGGCCGCCAGGTCCAGCCAGTGATGCCGGATGAAATGCAGCCGGTGGTCGCTCAGTGCCAGGCGTACGAGATAGTCCGCGGCGAACGTGCCCCAGACCACCCACTCCACCACCTCGCACGCGGTCTTCACACCACCGGAGGCGTCGGGCGCCACGATCGGCACCGCATAGGCCAGGGCGAAGGCGATCGCCAGGGCGAGGAGCGGACGCTGGGTGCGGTTCTCCCAGCGGATCTGCGCCGGTTGTTCCTTGGGGCTGGGCATAGCGCGCATCGTAGACAAGCCGAAAGGGCGGCGGGACCACCCGGTCCCACCGCCCTTCAGGAGCGTGCGTGCTACGCGTCGCCGCCCTCAGGGCCCGGGTCGGCCGCCGCCACGTCGAGCAGCTGGTAGCGGTCGATGGCCTGCTTCAGGGCCGAGCGGTCGATCTTCCCGTCCTTCGCGAGCTCGGTGAGCACACCCAGGACGATCGACTGCGCGTCGATGTGGAAGAAGCGACGGGCCGCGCCACGCGTGTCCGCGAAGCCGAAGCCGTCAGCGCCGAGCGACTGATAACGACCGGGCACCCAGCGCGAGATCTGGTCGGGAACGGACCGCATCCAGTCGGAAACGGCCACGAACGGACCCTCGGCGCCGGAGAGCTTCTGCGTCACGTACGGGACCCGCTGCTCCTCCTCCGGGTGCAGAAGGTTGTGCTCCTCGACGTCCACGGCCTCGCGGCGCAGCTCGTTCCAGGAGGTCGCCGACCAGACATCCGCCTTGACGTTCCACTCCTGGGCGAGGATCCGCTGGGCCTCGACCGCCCACGGAACGGCGACACCGGACGCGAGGATCTGCGCCGGGATCGTGCCCGCCTCACCGCGCTTGAACAGGTGGACGCCCTTGAGGATGCCCTCGACGTCCACGTTCTCGGGCTCGGCCGGGTGCTGGATCGGCTCGTTGTAGACGGTGAGGTAGTAGAAGACGTCCTCTGCGTTCTCGCCGTACATCCGCCGCAGACCGTCCTTGACGATATGCGCGATCTCGAAGCCGTACGCGGGGTCGTAGGCGACACAGGCGGGGTTGGTCGAGGCAAGGAGCTGCGAGTGGCCGTCCGCGTGCTGCAGACCTTCACCAGTCAGAGTCGTACGTCCGGCGGTCGCACCCAGCACGAATCCGCGCGCCAGCTGGTCGGCCATCTGCCAGAACTGGTCACCGGTGCGCTGGAAACCGAACATCGAGTAGAAGACGTACACCGGGATCAGCGGCTCGCCATGCGTGGCGTAGGCCGAACCCGCGGCGATCAGCGACGCCGTGCAGCCGGCCTCGGTGATGCCGTCGTGCAGCATCTGCCCGGTCGGCGACTCCTTGTAGGCGAGCAGCAGTTGGCGGTCGACGGACTCGTACTGCTGGCCGAGCGGGTTGTAGATCTTGGCGCTCGGGAAGAAGGCGTCCATGCCGAACGTGCGGTACTCGTCCGGCGCGATCGGCACGAACCGCTTGCCGATCTCCTTGTCCCGCATCAGGTCCTTGAGGATGCGGACGAACGCCATGGTCGTGGCGATCGACTGCTGGCCCGACCCCTTCTTGGCGGTGGAGTAGGCCTTGTCGTCGGGCAGCTGCAGCGGCTTGGCGCGCACCACGCGGGTCGGGACGAATCCGCCCAGACCCTTGCGGCGGTCGTGCATGTACTGGATCTCTTCCGAGTCGCGGCCCGGGTGGTAGTACGGCGGGGCGCCGCCCTCGAGGTCCTTGTCCGCGATCGGGATGTGCAGCCGGTCGCGGAAGTGCTTGAGGTCGTCGACCGTCAGCTTCTTCATCTGGTGGGTCGCGTTGCGGCCCTCGAAGTTGGGGCCCAGCGTCCAGCCCTTGACCGTCTGCGCCAGGATCACGGTGGGCTGGCCCTTGTGCTCCAGGGCCGCCTTGTACGCCGCGTAGACCTTCTTGTGGTCGTGACCGCCGCGGCCCAGGTGGAGCAGCTGGTCGTCGGTCATTCCCTCGACCATGGCGCGCAGCCGGTGGTCGTCGCCGAAGAAGTGCTCACGGATGTACGAGCCGGACTCGGTCGCGTACGTCTGGAACTGGCCGTCCGGCGTGGAGTTCATCTTGTTGACCAGGGTGCCGTCGCGGTCCTGGGCGAGCAGCGGGTCCCAACTGCGGTCCCAGATCAGCTTGATGACATTCCAGCCGGCGCCGCGGAACTGCGACTCCAGCTCCTGGATGATCTTGCCGTTGCCGCGTACCGGGCCGTCGAGGCGCTGCAGGTTGCAGTTCACGACGAAGGTCAGGTTGTCGAGGCCCTCACGGGCGGCGAGCGAGAGCTGGCCGAGCGACTCGGGCTCGTCCATCTCGCCGTCGCCGAGGTAGGCCCAGACATGCGACTTGGAGGTGTCCGCGATGCCGCGGTGCTCCATGTAGCGGTTCATCCGGGCCTGGTAGATCGCGCCGAGGGGGCCGAGGCCCATCGACACGGTCGGGAACTCCCAGAAGTCCGGCATCAGGCGCGGGTGCGGGTACGAGGACAGTCCGTACGGCGCCTTCGACTTCTCCTGGCGGAACGCGTCGAGCTGCTGCTCGGAGAGCCGGTCCAGGAGGTACGCACGGGCGTAGACACCCGGCGAGGCATGGCCCTGGAAGAAGATCTGGTCGCCGCCGTCGCCCTCGTCCTTGCCGCGGAAGAAGTGGTTGAAGCCCACGTCGTAGAGCGAGGCGGAGGAGGCGAAGGTCGCGATGTGACCGCCTACGCCGATGCCAGGGCGCTGTGCGCGGGAGACCATGACCGCCGCGTTCCACCGCGTGGCGTTGAGGATCTTGCGCTCGATCTCCTCGTTGCCGGGGAAGAACGGCTCGTCCTTGGTCGCGATGGTGTTCACGTAGTCCGTGCTGCGCATCTCGGGCACGGCCACACGCTTCTCACGGGCGCGCTCGATCAGCCGGAGCATCAGGTAGCGGGCCCGCTCGCGGCCGCGCTCGTCGACCGCCGCATCCAGCGAGTCGAGCCATTCCTGAGTCTCTTCGGGATCAAAGTCCGGGACCTGGCTGGGCAGGCCGCCAATGATGATCGGGTTGCGATCGGATCCGGAAGCCACGCTGTTCCTTCGCTGTCGGAGTGTCGATCTGGGGTTTCACACCGTTGTCCATCGTGTACCCCGGTGCTTCCCGCGTCATCTGTACCGACTGGTAACCAAGGCCCGGGACGCCCAAATCGCAACGATACGCCCAAGTAGGACCCTCCTTCCCCAGGGACCTTCGACCTGGAGCGCCCGGTGAAGGTCCCGACTGAACAGCTCGCGCCTTCCGGCTGTATTTTTCCCGTACGTGCTTCGTACGGGTCGGGTGCTCAGGCTCCCGCCCACTTGCCGCAGGCGCCCGCAAATCTGACGTATCGCTGTGGGATGAATCACCGATCGCGGAGAAATCGGGCATTGGGTTGCGGTGACACGGCCGGGATCGTCACCGTTTCGGCGGTCTCGGCGGCCGGGTACTTGCGCGATCCGTCCCGCCCGTGTGGACTACGGCCAACGCTTCGCGCACGCGCGAGGCGCAAACGACATCCGAAAAAAATGATCAGGAGGCAATCCGTGAGCGCGACCGCGGACCACGCGGAGTCGAACCTGGCCGCCAGGCTGGGTTTCCAGCCCGAGCAGGTGGTCCAGGAGATCGGCTACGACGACGACGTCGACCAGGAGCTCCGCGAGGACATCGAAAAGATCATCGGCAGTGAGCTCGTCGACGAGGACTACGACGATGTGGCCGATGGTGTGGTGCTCTGGTTCCGTGAGGACGACGGGGACCTGACCGATGCGCTGGTGGATGCCATCGCGTACATGGAGGAAGGCGGCTCCATCCTCCTTCTGACCCCGAAGACCGGCCGCGACGGCTACGTCGAACCGAGCGAGATCGGCGAGGCCTCGACCACCGCCGGTCTGTCCGCCGCGAAGAGCATCAGCGCCGGCAAGGACTGGACGGCCAGCCGTCTGAGCACCCCGAAGGCCGCGACCAAGAAGCGCTGACCACGTCAGACACGTCGAGCAGAACCCCCGCCCGTCCCTCCGCGGGGGGGTCTTGGGGGGGACGGGGGGACTGGGTCGCGGGGGGGGGG
>NZ_JAEIMH010000027.1:37338-38874 GCF_016464295.1 Streptomyces sp. N35
CAAGGAGCCGCCCCCCCCGCCACCCCCGCGGGGCAGCCCCCCCGCCGCCCGGGGGGGGGGGGTTTCTTGCGTGGCACAGGGGCACTGGATCGCGGTGCGACGGGTGGTTGTCGGCGGCTGCGCATAGGGTGGGATTCACCCGATCAGGCCCTACGAGGTTCTCCGAAGGGAACAGCTCAGGCATGACCACTGCCACCATCGCAGTCGGAACGAAGGCTCCGGACTTCGCTCTCAAGAGCCAGCACGGCGAGACGATCCGCCTCGCCGACCTCCGCGGCGCGAAGAACGTGGTGCTTGTCTTCTACCCGTACGCCTTCACCGGAGTCTGTACGGGAGAGCTGACCGCGCTGCGCGACGCGCTGCCGCAGTTCGTCAACGACGAGGTGCAGCTGCTCGCCGTCTCCTGTGACGCACCCTTCAGCCAGCGGGTCTTCGCCGAGCAGGAGGGCTTCACCTTCCCGCTCCTGTCCGACTTCTGGCCGCATGGCGAGGCGTCGCGGGCGTACGGGGTCTTCGACGAGGAGAAGGGCTGCGCGGTGCGCGGGACCTTCATCATCGACAAGGAGGGCGTCGTGCGCTGGAGTGTGGTCAATGCACTGCCGGACGCGCGTGACCTGAACGAGTACGTCACGGCGCTCGGGACGCTGTGAGTCTCTATCGTTCCCCCTGATTTACCCGGGACTTCCCGGTGAAGTACCGATCCGAAGTGATCCTTGCGGCGAAGAGCCTTTTTGCTGCGGGAACCCGTCACTAGGATCCAGTCGTTGATCCGATGCCAATGCACCACGGGGGCGCTGCCCCTGGAAACTATTTGGAGGACTCGTGGGAGTCAGCCTCAGCAAGGGCGGCAACGTCTCGCTGTCCAAGGAGGCCCCCGGCCTGACCGCCATCACGGTCGGCCTGGGCTGGGACATCCGTACCACCACAGGTCAGGACTTCGACCTGGACGCAAGCGCCATCCTGACGCAGGAGGACGGGAAGGTCAGCAGCGATGCGAACTTCGTGTTCTTCAACAACCTGAAGAGCCCCGACGGCTCCGTCGAGCACACCGGTGACAACACCACCGGTGAGGGCGAGGGCGACGACGAGCAGATCAAGGTGAACCTGGCCGGTGTGCCGGCCGAGATCACCAAGATCGTCTTCCCGGTGTCGATCTACGACGCCGAGAACCGTCAGCAGTCCTTCGGCCAGGTGCGCAACGCGTTCATCCGCGTCGTGAACCAGGCCGGCGGCGCCGAGATCGCGCGCTATGACCTCTCCGAGGACGCGTCCACCGAGACCGCCATGGTCTTCGGTGAGCTCTACCGGCACGGCGCCGAGTGGAAGTTCCGCGCCATCGGCCAGGGCTACGCCTCGGGTCTGCGCGGTATCGCGCAGGACTTCGGCGTGAACGTCTGACGTTCGACCCGGTTTCCTTTCGTACGTCGCGTACGTACGACGGTGCGTGAAGCCTCACGCACCACCGCCGTACGTCCCCCAGGGGGCGTACGGCTCGTCCGGCGGCGCCCCCCTGCGGCGGCGCCGGGCGGGCCCCTC
>NZ_JAEIMH010000027.1:38884-47412 GCF_016464295.1 Streptomyces sp. N35
CCGGGGGGCGGCCGGCCCCCGCGGCCGCGCCCTCGCCGGGCCGCCCCCGGACGTCCTTGACCAGCAGCATCGCGCTTGAACCGGCACCATCGCGCCGTAACTCCGGGGAGGACACGAATATGGGCGTCACACTCGCCAAGGGAGGCAATGTCTCCCTCTCCAAGGCCGCACCGAACCTCACACAGGTGTTGGTCGGGCTCGGCTGGGATGCGCGCTCCACCACCGGAGCCGACTTCGACCTCGACGCCAGCGCCCTGATGTGCAGCGGCGGACGGGTGCTCGGGGACGAGTGGTTCATCTTCTACAACAACCTCAAGAGCCCCGACGGCTCGGTCGAGCACACGGGGGACAACCTCACGGGTGAGGGCGACGGGGACGACGAGTCGGTCCTGATCGACCTGTCCAAGGTGCCGGCCAACGTCGAGAAGATCGTCTTCCCGGTCTCGATCCACGAGGCGGACAACCGCGGCCAGACCTTCGGCCAGGTCAGCAACGCCTTCATCCGTGTCGTCAACCAGGCCGACGGCCAGGAACTGGCGCGCTACGACCTCTCCGAGGACGCCTCCACCGAGACCGCGATGATCTTCGGCGAGGTCTACCGCTACGGCGGAGAGTGGAAGTTCCGAGCCGTAGGCCAGGGGTACGCGTCGGGGCTGCGTGGTATCGCTCTAGACTTCGGGGTCAACGTTTCGTAAAGCCGCGCGCGGCGGGGGGTACCTCCGTACTCGGCGCGGGGGAGCCCCGTACACAACGATTGGGTAGCCAGTGGTACTGAAAACCTTCGGCTGGTCGTTCGCGGTCACCGCGCTCGGCCTGGTCGCAGCGGTGTTCATCGGGGGGTGGCAGGCGTTCGGGATCGTGGCGATCCTGTCCATCCTCGAGATCTCGCTGTCCTTCGACAACGCGGTGGTCAACGCCGGAATCCTGAAGAAGATGAATGCCTTCTGGCAGAAGATCTTCCTCACCATCGGCATCCTGATCGCCGTCTTCGGTATGCGGCTGGTCTTTCCCGTCGTCATCGTCGCCATCAGCGCCAAGCTGGGCCCGATCGAGGCCGTCGACCTGGCGCTGAACAACAAGGACCTCTACGAGCAGTACGTGACCGACGCGCACGCGTCGATCGCCGCGTTCGGTGGCATGTTCCTGCTGATGATCTTCCTCGACTTCATCTTCGAGGACCGGGACATCAAGTGGCTCGGCTGGCTCGAGCGGCCGCTGGCGAAGCTCGGCAAGGTCGACATGCTGTCGGTCTGCATCGCGCTGATCGTGCTGCTCGTCTCGGCGATCACCGTCGCGACCCACGCGCACACCCACTCGGGCCCCGTCGACAAGTCGGCGACCGTTCTGCTCGCCGGTGTCGGGGGTCTGATCACCTATCTCATCGTGGGCGGTCTTTCGAGCTACTTCGAGAACAAGCTCGAGGAAGAGGAAGAGCGCGAACACGAGGAGGAGGAAGCCGCCAAGAAGGCCGGCAAGCCGGTCTCGGCGGTCAAGCTCGCCGGCAAGGCCGCGTTCTTCATGTTCCTCTACCTCGAGGTCCTGGACGCGTCCTTCTCGTTCGACGGTGTCATCGGCGCCTTCGCCATCACCAACGACATCGTCCTGATGGCCCTCGGCCTCGGTATCGGTGCCATGTACGTCCGGTCGCTCACGGTCTACCTGGTCCGCCAGGGCACCCTGGACGACTACGTGTACCTGGAGCACGGCGCGCACTACGCGATCGGTGCGCTGGCCGCGATCCTGCTCATCACGATCCAGTACGAGATCAACGAGGTCATCACCGGTCTCATCGGTGTCGTCCTGATCGGCTGGTCCTTCTGGTCCTCGGTGCGCCGCAACAAGCGGATCGCCGCGGAAGAAGCGGGAAGCGGCGGGGGCTCGGATGAGAAGTCCGAAGTCTCCTCCGGGGTGTGACCTTCCGGTAGACCAGGGAACGCTCTGAGCGGGGCGGCCACGAGGTGCTGAACCTCGGGCCGCCCCGTTGTCGTGATGTGGGACAGGGGAATGGGGGCGGGATGTCCTTC
This sequence comes from Streptomyces sp. N35, assembly GCF_016464295.1. Classification (NCBI taxonomy): domain Bacteria; kingdom Bacillati; phylum Actinomycetota; class Actinomycetes; order Kitasatosporales; family Streptomycetaceae; genus Streptomyces; species Streptomyces sp. N35. The sequence goes on from NZ_JAEIMH010000027.1 coordinate 40,909, forward strand.
TGGGACGGTCTGCGGCGCGGACGTGCCGCGCAGTTCGAATCGGGTAGCGCCGCGACCAACGCGATCGCACTCACCAAGCGGCACCCGGTGGTGTCCCTGAACCGTCAGGGGGCGGCCACCGGCAATCTGCGGGTCAACCTGTCCTGGCGGATGCGTACGTCGGACATCGAGGGGCGCTCGCGGCAGAGCGGTCTGCTCAGGCATCCGTTCAAGATGTTCAAGCCCGATGTGGTGCAGGCGCACACCCAGGGCGTGGTCAACGTCGACCTGGACATCGGCTGCCTGTACGAGCTGACGGACGGCGCCAAGGGTGTGGTCCAGCCGCTGGGCAGCTTCTTCGGGAACCTCAACGCGCCGCCGTATGTGAAGCTCAGCGGCGACGACCGGTTCGGCGCGCCTTCCGGTGAGACCATCTACGTCAATCTCGACCACCGCGAGTCCATCAAGCGGCTGCTCGTCTTCGTCTACATCTACGACCAGACACCGGCCTTCGACCGTACGCACGCCAAGGTCACGCTGTATCCGAGCAACGGGCCGCGCATCGAGATCGAACTCGACGAGCGCGCCCCGCAGGCGCGGTCCTGCGCGGTGTTCTCCCTGGAGAACGTCAAGGGCGAACTGACCGTGCGGCGCGAGGTGAAGTTCGTCTACGGGTTCCAGGCCGAGCTCGACCGCTTGTTCGGCTGGGGGCTGCAGTGGGGGCGGGGGTACAAGTCGAAGGTGGGGGACCGGTGAGGTCCCTGGCCTGCGTCTGCGGGCTCCAGCCGTCTCACTCGCCTCAGCGGCCTCACTCGCTTCAGCCGCTTCAGCCGCTTCAGCTGTTTCAGCTGCTTCAGCCGCCTCAGCGGCCGATGAACTGAGGTCCCTGGGGCGGCAGTTTGAAGTGCGGGTCCGGGGCGGGCGCCGGCTGGACGGGCGGCGCGGCGGGGGCCGGCTGCGGATAGCCGTAGGCGGGCCCCGGCGACGCGGGCTGCGGGTAACCGTAGGCGGGCTGGGTGGCGGGGGTCGGATCCTGCCGCTGGTGCGGGTAGCCGTACGCCGGCTGGGGACCCGGCGCGGCGGGCCCCGGGTCCGGGGGCGCGACCGGCGGTGCGGGGGCGGGGACCGGAGCGGGCCGCGCGGGTGCCGGGGCCGCCGCCTTGTTCTCGGACTCGTCGACGGAGATACCGAAGTCCGTGGCCAGGCCGACCAGACCGTTGAGGTATCCCTCGCCGACCGCGCGGAACTTCCAGCCCTCCTTGCGCCGGTACAGCTCGCCGCAGATCAGCGCCGTCTCATTGCCCGTCTCCGGCTTCACATCGAAGACGGCATACGGCTTGTCGCCGCCCTGGGCCGCGTCGTACAGCGAAATGCGCAGCGACCGTACGTGCTCGAAGGGCACGTCCTCGGCCGAGGCGACGATGAGGATCTTGACCACGGCCGGGTCGAGCCCCGCAAGATCCGCCTGGATCGTGTCCGTGAGACCTTCGGCCAGCCGCTTCTTGCCGAGACGCCAGACCTTGCCCGAAGGGTGGCGGGGCTGGTTGAAGAAGACGAAGTCCTCGTCGGAGCGGACCCGGCCGTCCGGGCCGAGCAGCAGCGCCGAGGCGTCGACGTCGGGCACATCCGAGCTCGGGGCCCAGCGCAGCACCGCGCGTACCGCCGTCGCTTCCAGCGGGACGTTCGACCCCTTCAGCATCGTGTGCGTCATGACGGTCATCCTGCCTGTTGCGGGGTTGCCGGTACAACGTGGGGGCACTTGTGGGGGTGGCCGACCGGCCTACGGTGAGGGGGCGGAATCCGACACGTGCAAGAGTGTCGGTCATGGCTGAGTTACCGGCGTTTTCCTGATTTTCACGCGTGGGGGGAACTGCCGACACACGGACCTACGTACTATTACCGGCCACATCAAGCGGTCACCTTGTCGTTACGGGGGAGTCTCATGCGTCATTTCGGGCATATAGCGCCTGAGATCCGGAAGGGTTTGTTCCATCAGGAGCCCGGCGAGTTCGACGCCGACTCTCCTGCCGGGCTGCTGTCGGCCGCCCTCGGGGCGACCCTGTACAGCCCGGCCACCCGGCCACGGCTCGGCCAGGACATCCTCAAGCAGGGCGGCCGCGGAGTGGTCTCGATGGTGCTCTGCCTCGAGGACTCGATCGACGACGCCGAGGTCGACGGCGCGGAGGCGAACCTGGTCACCCAGTTCGCCGAGCTCGCCGCCCTGAGCGCGGACCCGGGATCCCAGGCAGCCGGCGATCTGCCGCTGCTGTTCATACGGGTGCGCAAGCCCTCGCAGATACCCGATCTCGTACGGCGTCTCGGACCCTCCGTATCCCTGCTGTCCGGATTCGTACTGCCGAAGTTCACCGAAGAACGCGGAGTGCCCTTCCTGGAGGCGCTGACCGCGGCGGAACTGGCCAGCGGGCGGCGGCTGTTCGCGATGCCGGTCCTCGAATCGCCCGAGCTGCTGCATCTGGAGTCCCGGGCCGACACCCTCGCCGGCATCTCCCGCACCGTCGACAAGTACCGCGACCGGGTGCTCGCGCTGCGGCTCGGCGTGACCGACTTCTGTTCCGCGTACGGGCTGCGCCGGCCGCCGGACATGACCGCGTACGACGTGCACATCGTCGCCTCCGTGATCGCGGATGTGGTGAACATGCTGGGGCGGGCCGACGGCACCGGCTTCACCGTGACCGGTCCGGTGTGGGAGTACTTCCGACACCAGGAGCGGATGTTCAAGCCGCAGCTGCGCTCCAGCCCCTTCCTGGGGCGTGCCGAGGAGCTGCGCACGGCGCTCATCGAGCACGACATGGACGGACTGCTCCGCGAGATCGCGCTCGACCGGGCCAACGGACTGCTCGGCAAGACCTGCATCCACCCCTCCCATGTGCTGCCGGTGCACGCCATGTCGGTCGTCAGCCATGAGGAGTTCAGCGATGCCCAGGACATCTTGCGGCCCGAGAAGGGCGGCGGGGGCGTGATGCGCTCCTCGTACACGAACAAGATGAACGAGGTGAAGCCGCACCGCGCCTGGGCCGAGCGCACCCTGCAGCGTGCGCAGGTCTTCGGTGTGGCCCACGCCGATGTCGGCTTCGTGGAACTGCTCACGGCCGGGCTTCCGGCCTGAACGTGCCGGACGGGACAGCTGCCGTGACGAACGTAAGGAAGACAGAGAACGTGGTGTGGTCGGGTACCTGGGTCGGCGAGCGACTCGGCGTGGAGCTCATCGGCGATACGCAACTGAACGACATGCTGGGGCTCGCGCTGCGCCGCAACCCCAAGCGGGCGCATCTCCTTGTCTCCCAGGTGCTCGGCAAGCACGTGCCGCAGAGCCCGCGTGTGGTGTGGCGCTCGGGATACGAACTCGGCCTGCGGGTCAAGGACTTGCTCGGTGAGCAGGAGGCCGCACGCGCGGTGGTCCTCGGCTACGCGGAGACCGCGACCGGCCTGGGCCACTCGGTGGCGGACGGTCTGGCCCTGGCGCCGTATCTGCACTCCACGCGCCGCCCCGTCGCAGGCGTCGCCACCGCGGGCGGCTTCGAGGAGTCCCACTCGCACGCCACCTCCCATCTGCTGCTGCCCGAGGACCCGTCGCTGCTCGCCGGGGACGGTCCGCTGGTCCTCGTCGACGACGAGTTCTCCACCGGCAATACGGTCCTGAACACGATCCGCGCGCTGCACGAGCGCTATCCGCGCGAGCGGTACGTGATCGTCGCCCTGGTCGACATGCGCTCGGCTAAGGACCGGGGGCGGCTCGCGGAGTTCGCTCAGGAGATCGGCGTGCGCGTCGACCTGGTGGCCACGGCTTCGGGGACGGTACGGCTGCCCGAAGGGGTCCTGGAGAAGGGCCAAGCGCTGGTGTCCGAGCATGAGCAGGGCGCCGCGGACCGGCTCTCCGTACCGCGCCAGGAGCGCCGGCAGTCCGTGCGGCGCGTCGAGCTGGGCTGGCCCGCAGGCGTCCCGGACGGCGGACGGCACGGCTTTCTGCCCGAGCACCGGGCCGAGCTCGATGCCGCGCTGCCCGCCATGGCCGGGCGTATCGCGGACGAGCTCGGCGCGGCACGGCGCGTACTCGTCCTCGGCTTCGAGGAGTTGATGTACGCCCCGCTCGCACTCGGCGTGGCCCTGGAGGAACGGACCGACGCCGAGGTCCGCTTCTCGACCACCACCCGCTCGCCCGTCCTGGCCGTCGACGACCCGGGCTACGCGATCCGCAGCCGGCTCACCTTCCCCGCCCATGACGCCCCGGCCGACGGGCCCGGCCCGCGCTTCGCGTACAACGTGGCGGGCGGTGGCTTCGACGCCGTCGTGGCCGTCGTCGACTCCGCGGCGGACACCCCCGAACTGCACGCCGCCGACGGCCTGTTGGCACAGCTCGGCCTGCACACCGGCCAGGTCCTGCTCGCCGTCGTCCCCTCCTACATACCCGCCCCGCCCAGCGCGGCGGCACCGACCAGCACCCCCGAGGACCACCTGATGCTGCCCGAGCCCCTGCGCGGCCCCGCCTTCTCCTCCTACGCACCGGACGAGGTGGGCTGGCTGCTGCAGGATCTCTCGGAGGTCGAGCTCGAAGCGCCGACCGAGGAGCGCGAGGAGGCGATCCAGAGCGGCGGCGCCCACTACGCCGAGTCGCTGCCCGTCGAGTACCAGCCGAACGAGCAGTACCAGGAGCTGTTCAAGGCGGCCCTCGACACCTCGGCGGCCCGGATCGCGCAGGCCGTCGGTGTCGTCACGGAGACGGTGCTCGCCGAGCACCCGGGGGACACCCCGCCCGTACTGGTGTCGCTCGCGCGCGCCGGTACGCCCGTGGGCGTGCTGATGCGCCGCTGGGCACAGCACCGGCACGGACTCGGCCTGCCGCACTACGCGGTCTCGATCGTGCGCGGCCGCGGTATCGACGCCAACGCGCTGCGCTGGCTCGCCGCCCATCACGACCCCGCCGATGTGGTGTTCGTCGACGGCTGGACCGGCAAGGGCGCGATCACCCGCGAACTCGCCCAGGCCATCGAGGAGTTCGAGGCAGGCGGCGGGGCCCCGGGCTTCTCCCCGGAGATCGCTGTCCTCGCCGACCCGGGCTCCTGCGTCCGCACCTACGGCACCCGCGAGGACTTCCTCATCCCCTCCGCCTGCCTCAACTCCACGGTGTCCGGCCTGATATCGCGCACCGTGCTCCGCTCCGACCTGGTCGGCGCGGACGATTTCCACGGCGCGAAGTTCTACCGCGAGCTGACGGACGTGGACGTGTCGGGCTTGTTCCTCGACACCGTGGCGGCCCGTTTCGACGAGGTCGCCGATGCGGTGGACCTCCAGGCCAAGGAGCTGCTCACGGCGGACCGCGCGCCCACCTGGGAGGGCTGGGCCGCGGTGGAACGGATCAGCGACGAGTACGGCATCCACGACGTGAACCTCGTCAAGCCGGGCGTCGGCGAGACCACCCGGGTGCTCCTGCGCCGGGTGCCGTGGAAGATCCTCGCCCAGCGCGGCGCCGGAGCGGACCTCGACCACGTACGGCTGCTCGCCGAACAGCGCGGAGTCCCCGTCGAGGAGGTCGATGACCTCCCGTACACCTGTGTAGGACTCATCCACCCCCGCTTCACGCGGGGCGCGACCGGCGCCGACGGCAAGGCGGTGGACGCGAAGTGAGTACGTCCTCCACGAACGTGACTTCCACGCCCGTGACTTCCACGAACGTGACGTCCACGAACGTGACCTCCACGCCCGCGACGTCCATGACCGCGACGTCCACGGGCCCGACCCTGGTCGCCAGTGATCTCGACCGGACCCTGATCTACTCCCCGGCGGCGCTGCAGCTCGCCATGCCCGACCCCCAGGCACCCCGGCTGCTCTGCGTCGAGGTGCACGAGGGCAGGCCGCTCTCCTTCGTCACCGAGACCGCGGCCGTGCTCCTGGACGAACTGGCCCGCAGCACCGTCTTCGTGCCGACCACCACCCGCACCCGCAAGCAGTACCGCCGGATCAACCTGCCCGGCCCTCGGCCCCAGTACGCGATCTGCGCCAACGGCGGCCACATCCTCGTCGACGGTGTCTCCGACCGGGACTGGCGGCGGCAGGTCGCCGCGCGGCTCGCCGACGAGTGCGCCTCCCTCGACGAGGTGCGCGAGCATCTGCGACGTACCACCGACGATGCCTGGCTGCTCAAGGAGCGCGTGGCGGAAGACCTGTTCGCCTATCTCGTGGTCGAGCGCGCGCTGCTGCCCGAAGGCTGGGTCAAGGAGCTCGCCGAGTGGGCCGAGGGGCGCGGCTGGACCGTGTCGCTGCAGGGCCGGAAGATCTACGCGGTGCCGAAGCCGCTCACCAAGAGCGCCGCGATGCGCGAGGTCGCCCGCCGTACGGAAGCGGGCCTCACCCTCGCGGCCGGCGACTCCCTGCTCGACGCCGACCTGCTGCTCGCCGCGGACCGGTCCTGGCGCCCGGGCCACGGCGAGCTCGCCGACGAGGGCTGGGAGGCGGCGGCCCCGACCCCCCTCCCGGGGCGGGGGGGCGCGGGCGGGGGGGGGGGGGAGG